>DASRYX010000001.1:0-3316 GCA_035686985.1 Planctomycetaceae bacterium
GCTGTGTGATCTCACGCTCCCCTGGCGGGTCGCGGCTAAACGGAGACATTGATGGTTCACCCGTTACTCAACCGCCGCGATTTTCTAGGCGATACCGCATCGGCGCTTGGCGCGATCGCACTCACGCAGTTGTTGTCCGAACAGCGGCTGTTGGCAAGCGATGCGCCGGCGATCGATCCCACGCGGCCGCATGCGCCGCGGCTCGGACATTCTGCTCCAAAAGCGCAGAACGTGCTCGTTATTTTCTGTGCCGGAGCGTGCAGCCAGCTCGAAACATGGGACTACAAGCCGGAACTCATCAAGCGGGACGGACAACCGATGCCCGGTGGGCCGGCGGTCACGTTTCAGGGTCCCGCGGGTAATCTCGCGCGCCCGCAATATGACTTCAAACCGTACGGCGAGACCGGCAAGATGTGCTCGGACATGGTCCCGCATCTTGCGCAGCAGGTGGACGACTTTGCGTTCATCCACACGCTGACCAGCAAGACCAATACGCACGGCCCGGCCGAGAATTTTCTCTCCACGGGGTTCGTGCAGGACGGCTTCCCCAGCATCGGTGCGTGGGTCACCTATGCTCTCGGCAGCGAGAATCAGAACCTGCCGGCGTTTGTCGCCATTCCCGATCCGCGTGGCATCCCACAGGCAAGCGTCAACAACTGGGGGCCGGGCTTTCTCCCTGCCGTCTTTCAGGGAACGGCGTTCAATTCCAATCAGCCGATACAGAACCTCGCGCCGCCGGCATCGATCAGCAAGGACAAAGATTTTGTCGCACGCGATTTGTTGCAGCGATTAAATCGCGAACATTACGACCGCAATCCCGGTGACACGGAGCTGGCGGCACGGATTGCGAGCTATGAACTCGCCGCGCGGATGCAGCTCTCGGTGCCGGAAATCAGTGATCTGTCGTCCGAACCGCAACACATCTTGAAAATGTACGGCGCGGATGACACGGAGGATCCGCTCAAGGCCGGGTTTGCGAAGAACTGCATTCTCGCGCGGCGACTGATCGAGAACGGCGTGCGATTCGTGCAGTTATTTAATGGCGCGTATGCGTCCGGCGGAAAACTCAACTGGGACGGTCATCAGGCCCTGCGCGAGCAGTACGATGTTCACGGCCGCGTGATGGATCAACCCGCCGCCGCGCTGATTCGTGATCTGCGGCAACGGGGTCTGCTTGAGAACACGCTCGTCGTCTGGTGCACCGAATTCGGCCGCATGCCAATGTTCCAGAAGGGAGCGAAAGGCCGTGATCACAACCCGAACGGCTTCACGGCGTTCCTCACCGGCGCCGGCGTGAAACGCGGCGTCAGCTACGGAGTCACCGATGAACTCGGCTTCAAAGCCGTGCAGGATGTCTCGTCGATTCACGATCTCAACGCCACGATCCTGCACCTGCTCGGTCTCGATCACCGCCGGTTGACTTTCCTGCACAACGGCATCGCTCGCCGACTCACCGATGTGCACGGACACGTGCTGCATGAGGTCCTGGTGTGATGAGTCGCACTTAGTTTAGAAGCTTACCTGCGTCGAAATGATGCCGACCGTAGTCAGTTCGGTGATCGCGACGACGATCATCAGTGCATACCAGCCGGTCCGCTCCAGTCTCGATAGTCCATAGAACAGAATCAGTACGAGGCCGACCAGTGAAATCAGCGCGACGCAAGGGATCACTGGGGTCAGCAGCAACAGAAACGATGACCAGCAAATCATCCCATGCGTCTCGTTCTCTTCCTGTACGACCAAGCTCACTCCGGCCATCCCCCATATCAGCAGAATAAACGCATGCGGAACCAGTGCAACCAGCGACCACTTCCAAAGGTCTGGCAAGAGCGCCATGACGCCGAGCACGCCCCAAAAAATCAGCGTCAGGATCCCGGCCAATGCGAATGGCGAGAGGCTGGCATGACCACGCGACCGTGAGGCTGAACCACGAGGTTCAGCCGACAACGAGTCGTCGCCATCATTTCGAACTTTTCCGCGTGGGGCCTTTCGCCGTTTGACCTTGGGTAACTCGGGAAGCTCGACTTCCTCTTCCGTGTCCATGATGGGAATTGTTCCCGAACAATTCCGGCAGCGAACTGTGCGTAATGCCGGAGAAGCAGGCATGCGATAACGTTTGCCGCATTCCGGACAGATGACGACCGTGGAACTCATGAGATGTTACGCAGAGGGCAAGTGACGTGTGCGGTCAACTTAGCTTGCTGCAGAACATCGTGCAACCATGCACGTAATCACAGTGTGCGCGCACTTGCAGAACGCCTTCGAAGGCGACAGCATTTGTGGCACCTTCCACTTGGCCGAATTCATGAGATCGATAATATGACCGCACAAGCCTTTCGTTCGCGACTAATCGCCGGTGAAACTCTACTTGGGACTATGGTCACACTGCCGAATGCGGCGGTGGCGGAGATTCTCGCGGATGTCGGGTTTGACTGGCTGTTTGTCGATGGCGAACATGGGCCGCTCACGATTCATGACATTGAGGGCATCCTGCAGGCGGTCGGACATCGCACGCCGTGTCTGGTGCGCGTTCCGGCGGCGGGGGAGATTCCAATCAAGACGGTACTCGATCTTGGTGCGGACGGAATCATCGTCCCGCAGGTGAACAGTGCCGAGGAAGCGGCGCGTGTTGTGCAGTGGGCGCGCTATGCCCCGCAAGGCTCCCGCGGCGTCGGCTTAGCCCGCGCGCATGGATATGGGAAGCGGTTCAAAGAGTACGTCGAAACGGCGAACGAGCGCACGGTGGTCGTCGTGCAGGCGGAACATATCCGCGCGGTCGACAACATCGAAGCGATCGTCAAGGTGCCGGGGATAGATGCCGTCCTGCTCGGCCCGTACGACCTGTCGGCGAGCCTCGGCAAAATGGGACAGATTGACGATCCCGTCGTGCTCGCGGCGATTGATCGCGTCACCACGGTCTGCCAGGCGGCGAAGATTCCGCTGGGCTATTTCGGCGTCACCGCGTCGGCCGTGCAACCGTTCATCGACCGCGGTTACACCCTCATCACCGCGGGGGTGGATACGCTGATGCTGGGTCAGTCCGCCGGACAGATGTTGAAGCAACTGCAGAAATCGTAGGGTCCGCTGTGCGGACCACACTTTGTTCGTTACGAATGGTCCGCACAGCGGACCCTACACCGGCCCTCCAACCAAACGATTTTGTGTATACTTCCTACAGGAAACGTGATCGATGTCGTCCTGGAAGAAGTTCTGCGAATGGTACCTCGGGCTGCCGCCGGCGCAGTCGGGTGAGGGCACGCGCTGGGAGTGGGGCTGGCAGACGCCGTGGCCGCAAGGCTGGCCGGTCGCTTTGGTC
>DASRYX010000002.1:0-3128 GCA_035686985.1 Planctomycetaceae bacterium
ATCGCCAAAACGCTGCGGCCGGGGCAACTCGTCGTCCTGGAAAGCACGACCCATCCGACCACGACACGCGTCAATGTGCTGCCGGTGCTGGAAGCGACCGGATTGAAAGTCGGCAAGGATTACTTCCTGGCCTTCAGTCCGGAACGCGAAGACCCCGGCAACCCGCACTTTCAGGCCGCGACGATTCCGAAGGTTGTCGGCGGGTACGACAACAACAGCGGCGACCTCGCCTGTGCGATGTACGGGCACGCGGTGGTGAAGGTCATTCGCGTCTCGAGCATGGAAGTCGCCGAGGCGTGCAAGATCCTCGAAAACACCTACCGGGCGGTGAACATCGCGCTCGTCAATGAGCTGAAAATGCTCTACGACAAGCTGAACATCGACGTGTGGGAAGTCATCGACGCCGCGAAGACGAAGCCGTTCGGTTTCCAGGCGTTTTACCCCGGCCCGGGTCTCGGCGGACACTGCATTCCGATCGATCCGTTCTATCTCACGTGGCTCGCGCGCAAGCACGGTGAGCAGACGCGGTTCATCGAGCTGGCGGGGGAAATCAACACCCACATGCCGCATTATGTAATCAATCAGCTGGCCGAGTTCCTGAACGAGAACAGCAAAGCGATCAAGGGCAGCAAGGTCGCGCTGCTGGGAGCCGCGTACAAGAAAGATGTCGACGATCCGCGCGAAAGCCCGTCGTTCGAGTTGATGAAGCTGCTGCTCAAGCGGGGCGCGAATCTGACGTACAACGATCCCCACGTGCCGTCGCTGCCGAAGATGCGGCACTATCCCGATCTCCCGGCGATGGACAGCCAGAAGCTCACGCCCGAGTATCTCGCGTCGCAGGATTGCGTGCTGATCTCGACCGACCACTCGTCGTATGATTACGACTTCATCGTGCAGCACAGCAAGATGGTGCTCGACACCCGCAACGCGACCAAGAACGTCGTCCGCGGCCGCGAGAAGATCCGCAAGGCGTGATCTCGCCGCAAGGCATCGATGATTGAACCATTTAGCCCCCCGTTGTCCTCAACGGGGGGCTTTTTCGTTTGGGATCTTCGCGTCTAAAAGTGCCCCCGGTTGTGGACAACCGGGGGCTAAATGGGCGGAGGTTCGAACTGCAGCCGTTTCGCCGATCTCAGTGTATGTACTGATCCGGTCGAACGTTGCGAGTAATCCCTGTACTTCGGTTTTCCCGGATCGGCAGAAAGTGCCGGTCAGTCTGGGTGGGATGGCTGTAACACTTCCGGTTTTGCGGATTCTTCGGATCGCAACACGCTTTCATGGTCGAAAGCAATTGTTGCGCTTGTTCTTCCGACTGGTCCGATCATTCCAGAGAGACCTACGGGCCTGAAAGCGCTCTCTGGAAGGGCCGTAAGGGGTCGGTACAGTCGGTCGCGTTGCGTCGTCCGCTGCTTCCCGCGTTATCGGAAAGCGACGGCTGGACCCGACCCTGTTCGGCAACATCGGAGTCGCGTGTGTCCCCGGAACAGACACCGCCCAGGGAAGAACAGGGAGTTCTAATGACATCTCGTGGAATTCGCTTTACCGATTGCCTGGGAGCTGGCGTCTCCCTGGTATTCGGAGCGGCCGGGCTGATGTTCAGCTCGGGATTGTATGCGGCGGACAACTGCACTCCGGCCGCCTGCACGCCAACCGGTCCGGACTGCCAGCAATGCCAGAGCGTCTTTGAAAACGCTGCGGCGAAGCTGAAAAACCTTGATCCCGGCACCTGCACGCCGAACGGCTGTGCGGCTCCGACGGCGTGCGGCCCGGTTGCCACGCCGTGCGATCCTTCGGCGGTCTTCAGTGATCCCGGCTGCGGCAAGAGCGGCGGCTTCGAAAACTGGACCTTGCTCGATTCCTTCACCGATGAGTGTGGCAACAACACGCTCAAGTGCAACGGCTTCCAGGTTGGTGGCTGGACGCAGATCGGTTACCAGAACCGTCCGGACGGGGCCTTCACCGGCAACGGCGTGTTCAACAACGTCTACTTTGGCGATGCCGCGAACCTGCCAAACGCTCGCGAATGGCATCACCTGCACCTGAATCAGCAGGGCCTGTACTTCGGTAAAGTTGCCGATGGCAGCAACGGCCTCGGCTGGGGCTTCCGCGTCGAATCGATCTTCGGTGTCGACGGCAACGAAGCGCAATCGTTCGGCAACAATCCGGGTCAGTACGACTTCGACACGGAATGGAACCACGGCGTCTACGAGTGGTCGCTGCCCCAGTTGTACGGTGAAGTCGCTTACAACAACGTGTCGGTGAAGGTCGGTCACTTCTATACCCCGGTCGGGTACGAAGTGATTCCGTCCGGCGGGAACTTCTTCCTCAGCCGTCAACTGACGTTCTACAACAGCGAACCGTTCACCCACACCGGGGCGTTGGCCACCGTGAAGGTGAATGACAAGCTGCAAGTTCTCAGCGGCTGGACGCTGGGGATGGACACCGGTTTCGACCAGCTTGCCGACGGGAACTCCTACCTCGGCGGGTTCATCTTCCAGATGACCGAAAAGACGAACCTGACCTACATGATGACCGCCGGTGACCTCGGCTGGCGCGGCAACGGGGCGATCAACAGCGCCATCCTCGCGCATAACTGGACCGACAAATGGTCCTCGGTCCATCAGTTCGACATCCTGGGCAGCGACCTGACGGTCGGCGGCGTGCCGACGGATTTCGCCACCACCGGGATCACCGGGGACTCGATCGGCCAGATCAACTACCTCTTCTATCAAGCCACCGACAAGGTGAAACTTGGTGCTCGTGAAGAGTGGTACAAGGCTGACGGCGTGTCGTACTACACGTTTACCTACGGTTTGAACGTCAAGCCGCTGAAGAACATCGTCGTGCGTCCGGAAGTCCGCCACATGTGGTCGCCCGGTGCGGACGCCACGGTGGTTGCCCCTGGCCGCGGTGACCTGTTCAACGCCACGGTCTTCGGCATCGACGCGATCTGGACGTACTAAACCACGTCGGTTCGCGACAATCTGAATCGAACAGAAGCCCAGGGAACGCGTTCCCCTGGGCTTCTGCGTTTTACCGCAATGCGTTGCTCCAACGCCCCGTGATTGGCGAATTCGTCGTGCAGTTTGTACGCTGCCCATTCACGCCGGTATCACACTGTCTTTGCT
>DASRYX010000003.1:0-9595 GCA_035686985.1 Planctomycetaceae bacterium
GAGAGTTTGCGTTCCGCCATGGTCACGCCCCTCCCTTCTGTGCCTGAGCGACTTCATACGCCGCTTTGATCACGCTGTCATAGGTGCCGCAACGGCAGATGTTTCCGCCGAGACCCTTGCGGCAATCGTCGACCGAGGCCCCGGGATTGGAGTTGCAGAACCCGCGGACGGCCATCACAAACCCCGGCGTGCAGAACCCGCACTGCATGCCGTCATGCTTGACGAAGGCATCGATCACCGCATCGGTCTTCATCGGCGTGACGAGCGATTCCGCCGTGACGATCTTCTTGCCGACGCATTCAATCGCCAGCCGCGTGCAGGAATAGACGGGCTTGCCATCAATGTGCACCGTACACGCGCCGCACACGGCGCGATCGCAGACATCTTTGCAGGCCGTGAGATTCAGGTCGTTCCGCAGCGCGTCCATCAGCGTGACGCGCGGCTCGACGGTGATCTCCTTGTCCTGCCCGTTGACGTTCAGCTTGATCTTCTGCGGGGCGGCCGCCGCGACTTTCTTCGGGGCGTCCTGAGCCTGTGCTTCCTCGCCCGCGGTCGCCAGGGCCGTCGCGGCAACGGCCGCTCCCGAACCCTTCAGAAACTCGCGGCGATGAAAGCCGGGCCCGCTGCGGGTCGGCGTATCGTGAGACATGGGTGCAGCTCTCCTTCGCAGCCAAAGTTCGCGTCGGTCGCCTGATTTGCTTCGTTCGATCCATCATGGACGTCGGGAGAAGAACATCGCCCGCGCATCATGCGCGTTGACTCAGGATGATCACGGACGAAAAGACCTGCCGCGGAGCCAACGCATCGGCCGATTCTAATGCGCGGAAAAATTCGCACAACGGAGCGGGGGTGAAAATTCCGTCGTCGGCGCCTGCATAATAGAATTCAGGTCGGCGGTGTGAGAAGATCTTGCAATGAAATCTGGCCGACTTCGCTGCCCGCGATGACCAGTGGGACGGCGTCGTTCACCGTGAGAATGTCAGTCTGCTGGTATCGCCCGTCAGACGATGGGTGCGTCATCCGTTCGAGCTGCCAGTCGACGAGATTGACCAGCCAGTATTCCGGAATACCAGCGCGGGCATAGATCGCGGCCTTCTGGCGGTCCGCTCGCAACGTGGTATGAGCCACCTCGATCACGACGGCGATGTCGCCCGGCTTGGGATGTTGAATCCGATAATCGCCGCGGGAGCCGCGGACGACGGCCAAATCGGGTTCTGGAACACTATCGCTGGTCACGATGGCGTTCTGCCCACGGGTGTGCCAACCCGGAGGCAATGCTTCATCGAGCAAACCATCCAGCAGGTCGATGGTTCCATCATGCAGCGGGTTCTTCGTCATCTTCGGCACCAGCCAGCCTTCGAGCAGCTCGCAGTTGTCATCCTCGTCGAAAACCCCGCTGTTGACGAGTTCCTCGTACTCCGCCACCGTGAAGCGCTTCACGGGCCACGGGGGAATGCCCGGCGGCAGACGTGTCTGCGATGCTTCAACGGCTGTGGACATACATCGGTCCTTCCCAGATGAAGAGGTAGTGTACCACAGTTTGCGAAAGAGAAAGATGAAGAGACCCAGGGTTGGGAAACCCTGGGCTTCCTGTGGAATCATCGATCCACGATCTGCAGCTTGATTTCGTCCGAGTTGCCGCGGAGTTCGGGGGCGTACATCGCCCAGGCTTTCGTGGGCAGTGCGCTGAAGCGACCGGGGATTTCCGCGCGCAGGCGATACTTCATCGACTGTGTGCCGCGTGGCAACTGGCGGACGAAGAATGCGACTCGCTCGTCACGGAACTCGACGTACGCGCCGAGCGAGTTGCCGGTGTAACCGCTGCGGACTTCCACAGGTTCGAAGCCCGACGCCTTCATGTCCTCGAAGACGAGGTACTCGTAATCGTTCTTGCTGTCGATTTCGAGTTCGACTTCGACGAGGTCGCCGCTGGTCAGAGATGCGAGGTTTTCGAGTTCCGTGCGGTCGTACTTCTCGACCTTCTCCTTCACCGCCTGGCCGCGACTCCCCGCAGCGTCCACTTCCTTATCGACGCGCGTCAGCTTGTAGTACTTCCTCTGAACCTTCACTTCCAGACCGGCTTTCGCGATGTGGTCTTCCAGCGTGAAGTTGGTGAGGTACGCATTGAAATACAGCGGCCCCTGCCCCTGCTTGCGGAACTCGAGCGTGTGCTCGCCGTCGGTGATGGCGTCGCCGATGAGAGTGAACGTGTTGTCAAAGGTGAAGAGGTTCGATTTGTCGACCTTCACGTCCTTCTGTTTCTGGCCGTCGAGCCAGACTTCGATGGTCAGATTCGGCTCGGCTTCCCCACTGGCAACGAGATATTCCGCCATCGCTTCAATGCACAGGCCGGTATCGCGGGTGCTGTTCCAGTACGTCGCATGCTTGCGATTGTTGAGCAGATACTTGACCAGCCGCGAGGCCTTTTCGTCCTGCGGGTTCACGCGGGTGAGCAGTTTCAGATAATACGCATTGGCCTCGATGCTCGACCCATACCAGTACCACCACCAGTTGTTCTCCGGCAGCTTGAGATACGCGGTCTGATTTTCATCGTCCTGTTCAAGAAACTGATCGATGTTCTCCATCACCGTCGCAAGTTTCTCGGCCTGCTGCTGCTTCTGCAGAGCGAGGCCGTACATCGCCTTGGCATACACCGGCAACTCGATGCGGTCGCGGAACAGGAACTCGTTCATCTCGGCGTTCGCGATGTCCGCATCAACGAGGATCATGTAGACCAGCGCATCCATCGCGTCGGCCCGTTCCTTCCACCGCTGATCCTTCGGCTTGGTCGCGGCCCGTTTGATGAGCTCGACCTGCTCATCCTGATAGCGTTTCAGCCACGCAATGCCCCGATCGAGGACGCCGGGGACGAGCGCGACATCGTTCTGCACGGCGATCTGCAGGCCGTGCACGACGGTCGCCGTGGTGTGAGCCGACGAGTGTTCGCCATAGCCGCTGAACCAACCCCAGCCACCGTCGTTGAGCTGCATCGCGGTCAGGTTTTCGACGCCGTCCTTCACCATCGCCGCGACTTCATCAGTATCAAAGACGGGGTTCCGATCGAAGCGTTTCCATTGCTTCGCGCGCTCGGCGGGATCACCGAGCTCCTGAGCGTTGAGATTGGTCCGTTTTTCTTTGATCGTCGCGAGATCGAGCTGCATCCGCTGCAGAATCCGCTGCGTGATCACCGTCGGCACGAACCGGTTCAGCGTCTGTTCTGTGCAGCCGTAAGGAAACTCGACCAGATACGGCAGCGCATCGACCATCGCCCCGGCCAGTGTCGGCGTGAACCGCGCTTCGATCCGTGATTCGTTGATCCGCCGTTCCGCGGGGACCTGCAGTTTCACGCTGCCGTTGGTGTCGTTGGGTCGAATTGCGCCGGAGTACGATTCCGTCTTGAGCATGCCGTGCACATAGACAGGGAAGGTCATCTGCATGGCATCCGACTCTTCGTCGGTCAGCGCTTTCATGCGAACCACGGCCGAGCCTTCCCGTGCGACCTTCACACGCCAGTCGACACGCTGTTTGCCGCTGGCCGGGATGACAATTTCACCGGGGAGCGACCATTTGCCGTCGTTCACGGCGACATCGGCCTTCTCGGACATCGGCAGCAGCGTGCCGCCTTCCGTTTCGAGCACGACTCGCACGGTCTTCTCGGTCGTCAGATCGTTATGCACGATCGCCGAGAGCATGACTTCGTCTTTCTCGACGAAGAACCGCGGGGCCTGCAGGCGAACGAGAAGATTCTTCTTCGTCGTGACTTCGGTGGAGCCTTCACCAACTTTTGTCCCAGCCCCGAGCGCCCACGCCTTCACCTTCCAGCCGGTGAGATTCTCGGGCATGTCGAACTTCACTTCGGCGAAACCATCGGCGTCGGTGGTGAGACTCCCCGTCCAGAACGCGGTGTCGGCGAAGTTCGTGCGCACGGTCGGCTCGACCATCGCCGCTCCGCCCTCCACTCCTCCACCAAGACCGCCGCCCGCAAAGGCCGCTTCTGCCATCGGCGCCGCGGGGGCCATTGCATCCCCCGCGGCGAGCATGCTGCGCGTCATCGCAGCCTTCGGCATCGCTCCACCGCGCCGGACAGCACCATCGGCCATGTTGTCGACCATCACGCCGACGTCGCCAAACGCGCCGAGCGTGCTCATTGGCGTTTCATTCGGCTTCAGAATATTCCAGCTGCCAAAAGTGAGATTGGTTTCATGCCGCGGGTAGTGTGACCGTCGCCACTTCCAGAAGAACTCGCGGATTTCGGGGATCGCCGCATCGCCGGCGATGTAATCGATGCTGCGGTCATACACCGTCAGCACCGTGGATCCCACGAACGGCTTGCCCTCATGATCGGTCAGCTTGACCTGCATCGTCGCCTTCTGACCGGGGCGGTACTCCTCTTGTGATGCATGCACGTCGACATTAATCACCCGTTTCTCCGGCGGGACGACGATCTCGCGCATCTCTTCGTGATATTTGCCGTTCGCGATCGTGAACGCCTCAATGAAGAAGTTGGGCATATCCTTCGGCACGACGGCGATTTCCTGCACCGAACTTTTGCCTTTGATGCGCACGATCTGCGGCGGCAGCGCGATGCCATTCGATGGCCGCAGGAACAGCGCGACGGTGCTGTCCGCTCGGTTCGTGGAAATCAGCAGCCGCACTTTTTCGCCCGGCGCGTATTCGCGTTTGTCGGTGATCAGTTCGAGATCGTTGAAGCGGAACTCGCGACCATCGAAGCCCTGACCGAGCACGTTGAAGACGTAGCCCCCTTCAATCGTGTGGTCCTTCGCATCGGTGACCGAGTACGACAACCGATACTGTCCTGCCGCCGAGGCCGCGAACTGCTGCGCGGCCTGGCCCTGTTCATCGGTGTTGAGTTCCCACGTGCTGACTTCCGTCTCCGTTGGTTCGCCGGCGTCGTTGTACTTGATCGCGTACAACGTCAGCTTGCCCTTCCCACTGACTGGTTTCTGATCGAGTGTGTAAGCAGCGAAATTCGCTTTGACGGTGTCGCCTACGCGGTAATGGCCGCGGTCGAGCCATGTGAAGACTTTGAACGGGTTGCGGGCGACGAGCACGTTACCGGTGCCGACGATCGTGCGGCGGGAATCGTCGACGACTTCCGCGGTGATGGAGTACGAATGGTCCTGGTCGCCGTGGAGTTCCTTCGCGGGAAGCGTGTCGATCTCGACCTTCACCGTGCCATCTTCGCCGATGTCGACTTCCTGTTCGGCGACGAGTTCGGGCTGTTGCGGTCCGCGATGCCACCACCACGGCACCGGTCGCACGCAGCCCCAGCTGCTCCAGCCGGGATACCAGCTATAGTCCGGCGCGAACCACCAGTAACCTTGACCGTAGAACCAGTCCCACCGGCCGCGCGGGTACCATCGGGCCGAGTGTTCGGTCCGTTCGACTTTGTACTTCACCTTCGCGCGGGTGACGGCTCCGCCGAAGTAGTATTTTGCGTTGACGGTCGCCGTGATTTTCTCGCCGAGCTGTACGGGCTCGCTCGGCGCATCGACGGTCACCTCGAACTCGGGTTTCTTGTACTCTTCGACACGGAACATTCCCGACCCGCCACGGTCTTTGAGCATCAGGTGGAACACGCCGAGCGGCGCGTCCTTCGGCACATCATAAGACCCTTCGATGCCACCAAAGGCGTCGCTCACCACAGCCTTCTCAAAGACGGTTTCGCCCTTCGGATTGGTTAATACGACGGTGAACTGCTGCTTGGCATAGGGCGAGGTGTCGGGCTGGTCATACCGGGCGTCGCCGACCCAGAATTTGTACTGGACGGTTTGTTCGGGTCGATACACCGGGCGGTCGGTGATCGTGTAGATCTTCGTTTCGCGGTATTGCTGGTCGTGATATTGGCCGTACCACACGCCAGTGAAGCCGAGATACGCCAGCCGTCCGGCGTCTGTCCGCGCGACGGCGAGCCACTGGTATTCCTGCGGCTGCCGATTGTTCCCGAGGCTGATCTGTCCGTTGGCGTCGGTGAACTCCGAGAAATTCTTCAGCGTCACCTGATAGTTGCGCTGGCCGGGCCGGACCTGTTCCTGTTTCCAGCCGAGGAGCTCCACATTGGCCCGGGCGAGGGGCTGACCCGTCACGGCATCGGCGACGTAATACCACGACGCTTGATCGAGCTGCTTGCGAACGATCGCGGTATCGGCCAGCCAGACGATCACGCGACTCGTGTTGCCGCCTTCCACTTTCCCGACGAGCAGATACGCTCCGGCTTTCTGCAGCGGGGTGGTGATGCTTTGTCGGCGATCCACATGTTCCGCTTTCGGATCAAGATCCAGCGACCATTCCGCGGTTTTCTCACCGAGGTATTTGGTCTGGTTATCGATCACGAGCCGGTGACCGATGTCGCCGATGTTGATCTTCTGCCAGTCGATCTGCGCCGGGCTTGATTTGAGATAGGTCTTCAGATCCTCGAGCAGCGCACTGATTTTGATGGCATGCGCGGTGAACGTGATTTTCTTCGCATTGCGGAACCGCAGATCAATCGTGGCGCCCGTTCCCGCAGGTTGGAGCTGGACGTTCTCGAACGTCGCCCAGTTGCCGGTGATTTGCCGCAGTCGTTCGGCGCGGTGGTTGTCGTCGCCGAACTTTTCGAGGGCCGATTTCCAGGCCGCCGCCGCCGCGACATATTGCCGACGATCTTCGTAGATGTTCGCGACCATGTCCGCGGCTTGCGCAGAAGCGGCCTCCTTGCTGCGCTCCGCGATCGCTTTGTAGATCTTGAGCGGATTAAATTCGTCTGGCAGCGTGAAGCGTTTGATCCCGGTCGCCAGCCGGGCGATGGTTTCCTCGTCCTTCAACGTGTGGACCGCAAAGGGTCCCGTGGCGTCGGCGGCTTTCGTGTCATCATCCTGCGGGAGATATCCGGCCATGGTCTGCACGCCGAATTGTGAATGCAGAAATCCGGCCCACGTCGATTCGATCCCGTTGCGCGCGTTCGCGTCCTGCTCAATTGCGTTGACGAGCAGCCACCGCCAGCGTTCGCCGTCGGATTTCGCCGCCGCGAATGATTCCGGGACGTGGTAAAAGACAGGGTTGCCCTCGGCGTCCACGGGCGCGCCGCGCGGACCGCTGGCGTGGTGCATGAACCCCCGACGGCCCCAACGGTGCCCCGGTTCCGGATCGGGCAACACGGCGAGATCGGTCAACACCTGCAATTGCCAGGCATCCGCACCAATGGTGTCCAGCTCGATCGCGTCAGAAAAATCCTGATAGTATTCGGAGAGTTCGGTCTTCGACGCTTCCGCCTGCGCGAGTTCCAGCCCCTGCTGAAAGAGCTGCATCGCTCGGACACGGTCGCGATCGGTCACCGTGACGAAATCGCCGCGACCCGCCTGATTGCCGCGCACAAACTTGCCGGCCACCACCGAACCGTAGTGCTCCGTGCGGATGTAAGTCTTCGCGGCTTCCTGTAGCACTCGCCAGTTTTTGCTGTGAGCTTTGACGGCGTCTTCCAGCAGCGGATCGAGCTGCGCCAGATCACCCAGCTGAGCCAGACACGCAACCGCCTGAGCGAGATCCGTCGAAACGGTTTCTTTGGCGGTGTCGGAGCCGAGAGCCAGCTTCTTGTAGAGCTGAAACGCGTCCTTGAAATTCCCGGTTTTGAATTGTTTTTCGGCCGTGGACCGCATCCCTGCTTCTCCCGGAGCCTCGGCGGCGACAGCCCACCACAAACCGCCGAGAGTCAATAATCCCGCGGCGAGAACCACACTCTTGATGTGCGACATGTTGCGATGTGTCCTTATCGCCCGACAAAGAATTCGATCCGTCCGTGCGCAGTATAACCGCGTCACGGCAGAACCGGGCGTGAAAATGGGACGCGAGCTGTAACCGGAGAGTTCCGGGATTCAGTTGGCGCGCTTGCGCTTTGCGGACGGCAAAGCGCAAGCGAATGGAGATCACTTTATGGATGCATGGATCACGAGTGATCCATTCTGACCGGGACGGAGTTTGAGCTGCGAGTTATCGATCTCGGCCCAGAAGCGAACCTGTCGATTTACGGGATCGATTTCCGGGCTGACGAAGATCAGCTCCCCGTGAAATGTCCGTTCCTGCGGCGGGCCGGAATCGACGCTGAGGGTCACTTTCCGGCCGATCTGTAGCGCCGCCAGTTGATCCGCGGGCGCAAATCCTTCCGCACGGAGTTTGTGCAGCCGGATCACCCGCACAACCGGAGCGCCGGGTTCGACCCATTCGCCGGGGTTCCGTTTCCACTGGACGACCACTCCGGTTAACGGCGAGATGATCCGGCGGCGTTCGTCCTGCAACTGCGCACGTTGAAGCTCATGCCGTTTGACTTCGACGTGCAACCGCGCCGTCGCGAGTTCTTCGTGGGCCTGTTCCATTTCGAGGGCGGCTTTGTCGGCGAGGAGTTGCAGACGATCGAGTTCGGTTTGCGAGATGCTTTTCGAGAATTTCTCCACAGAATCGGCGGCCCGTTTGAGTTCCGCCCGCGCGACATCGGCCGCCTTTTGAGCAAAGCGCACTTTCAATTCGTTTTGTGCGGCTCGTTGAGCAATCGCCAGCTCCGCTTCCGCCCGGGCACGAAGCAACTTGGCATCACGGTCATCCATGGTGCCCAGCAGTTGGCCTTCTTCGACAACCTGCCCTTCGGTGACGAGCCGCTGCATCAGAACCCCGGGATCGCGGGCGGGAATCTCGACCTGATCGATGAGCGTGACCACCACAGCCGGGATGCGAATCTCAGCGGCTGCGGGGTCAGCGGTCCAGTACGCGGTCAGCAGCAGGAGAGGCAACATCGGCAACCGTCCTTGAGGAAACGCGAGCAGGCGATTCGCGCATCATAGTTCCCGAACCAGCCATGTGAAGCCCGGCGGCGGCTTGCCTGCGCAGCGACTTCGCCCGGAAACCGCTCTTTTCCCCGTCTGCCGATTGTGATATACGCTGCAGCACGCCCGGATTCGTGCGGCAGGAGCGCCGCGCGATGCGAGACCGCTCGCCCCGGACGTGGGGGGCCGTTGACGTGTCGTCTTTGGAAGACGGCGTTGACGTCCGGCACAGGGAGGCGCCGGGGTGAGACATCGTTTACGAAACCTCGTTTGGCGGGAATTACCATTCTCGGCCCGCCGCGCGATCGTCAATTCGGTACGCGCCGTCGAGGACCTCGAACGCGCCATCTACAACTTCTGGCAGAACCTCCGTTACTCGCCAGCGTGGCTGTTTGTCGCCGTCTCCGGGACCGCGGGGATTGTGCTGACGGTCCTGCTCTTCATCTCGTTGTCACAAGAACTGCTGGCCCGGGCGGAAGGCCGCGGCGCGGCTCCGCGCATCGACTATGCCGAGCTGGAACCCGATCTTCCGTCGCGTTGGGATACCCGGTTGTGCCTGGAAGATGAGGCCCTGGCATCGCGACCGTATGACGCCGATTTCCTCTTCCGCGGCAAGCTGCCACCATTACAGGCGCGACGAACCCGCACACTCCTGGAACCGGAACCGGTGGCGGTGGTCACCCCGGTGAAGCGCGACTTGCCTGAGCCGGTGGTCGAACCGCCGCGGCTGGAGTCCTTCGTGGAATGGCTGCGGCAGCCGCATCAGCCCATGGTGCGACCCG
>DASRYX010000004.1:0-14168 GCA_035686985.1 Planctomycetaceae bacterium
GTCGGTAGTGGGTTGTTGGTCGCCATTCAAATCCTCGGCTGTGTGTTGGTGCGAATATGTCTGAACCGACCAACGACCAGCGACCAACAACCAACTCTGCTCCCGCGCTGACGCCGATGATGGCGCGGTATCTGGAAGTCAAAGCCCAGAATCCCGATGCGCTGCTGCTGTTCCGCATGGGAGACTTCTACGAGCTCTTTTACGAAGACGCTCAGACCGCGGCGAAGATTCTGGGGCTGACGCTCACCAGTCGTGATAAGGGGTCGCCCAACCCAGTCGCGATGGCGGGGTTTCCCTATCACGCGCTCAACGGTTATCTGCAAAAGCTCGTCCGTGCCGGCTTCCGTGCCGCGATCTGTGAGCAGGTCGAAGATCCCAAAACCGCGAAGGGATTGGTGAAGCGCGAAGTCACGCAGGTTGTGACGCCCGGCACGCTCACCGATGACGCGCTGCTCGATCCGCGGGAGTGCAACTTCCTGGCATGTGTCGCCCCGGGCAAAGAAGTTTGCGGCCTCGCGTGGCTGGAGCTTTCGACCGGTCGCTTCTGGGCGATGGACGTCGCACTGCTGCATCTCGCTGATGAACTCGCCCGCATCCGCCCGGCGGAATGTCTGCTGCCAGAGAACGCCCGTCAACATCCGGTCCAGCATGCGGTGTCTACGCTTCCGCCCGGCGTCAGCTGCGAACGTCCTAATTGGTGTTTTTCACGCGAAAACTGTCGGCAAGGCGTACTGGATCAACTCGGCGTCAAGACCCTTGAAGGCTTCGACCTGGATGCGGACAGCATCGCCGTGACCGCGGCTGGAGCACTGCTCGATTATGTCCGGCAAACACAGAAATCCGAACTCGCGCACATCACACGGATTGAACCGTATCGCCGCGGGCAGACGCTGCTGATCGATGAAGCGACCCGCCGCAGTCTGGAACTCACGCAGACTCTCCGCGGGGGTCAGCGCGATGGCAGCCTGCTCGCCGTACTCGACGAAACGGTCACCCCGATGGGTGCGCGGCTGCTCGCCGAGTGGCTGTCGAATCCGCTCATCGATCTCCCGGCGATTAACCGTCGTCTCGACGCCGTGCAGGAACTCGTTCTCGACGGCGGCTTGCGACAATCGCTGCGTGATCTTCTCAAAGACGCCTACGATGTCCCCCGGTTGACAGCCCGGATTGCCACGGGTCGTGCGTCGCCGCGCGACCTCGTGTTCCTCGCACGAACCTTGGCGCTATTGCCGAAGATCAAGGCGAAACTCGCGGGGCGACAATCGTCACGCTTGTCGGACCTCGAAGGCCGGATCGAACTTTGCGCCGAGGTTCGCAGTGAAATCGAAGCCGCCATCGTCGATGAACCCCCGCTCGTGGTCGCCGATGGGGGTGTGATTCGCGACGGTTATCACACCGCGCTGGATGAATTCCGCGACCTCGCCAAAGGGGGGAAAGCGTGGATCGCCAAGTATCAGGCGGAGGAGATCCAACGCACCGGCATCCCGAATCTCAAGGTCGGCTTCAATCGTGTGTTCGGCTATTACCTGGAATGCACCGCGGCCCAGGCGGACAAAGTCCCGCAGGATTACATCCGCAAGCAGACCCTGAAGAATCAGGAACGGTTTATCACGCCCGCGTTGAAGGAGTACGAAGACAAAGTGCTCCGCGCGGAAGGCCAGTCGACCACACTGGAGCAGGAGCTGTTTTACGCTCTGCGGAGCCGCGTGGCATTGTTCGCACCGCGACTGCGTGAGAACGCCGAGGTTCTCGCGGAGATCGATGTCCTCACGGGACTCGCCGAGCTGGCGGTCGTTCAGGGTTACTCGCGTCCCGAGGTCGTCGCCGAGTCGGTGCTGGATATCCATGAAGGCCGGCATCCAGTGCTCGATCGTGTCATGCCACGCGGTCATTTCGTTCCGAACGATGTCCTGCTCGGCGATCGCGCCGGTCGCGTGCAGATCATTACCGGGCCGAACATGGCCGGGAAAAGCACGTACATTCGGCAGGCCGCGCTGTTGACGATTCTCGCGCAGATGGGCTCATTTGTTCCTGCGACATCCGCTCGGATTGGACTGGCCGATCGAGTCTTTGCGCGCGTCGGCGCGAGCGATGAGCTGGGCAAAGGTCAAAGTACGTTCATGGTCGAAATGACCGAGACCGCGCGGATTTTGAACGCGGCGACATCCCGCAGCCTGGTGATTCTCGACGAGATCGGCCGGGGGACGAGCACCTACGACGGCATCTCGCTTGCGTGGGCGGTCACGGAGTACCTGCACGATGCGATCGGCTGCCGAACGCTGTTTGCCACGCATTATCACGAACTGACGCAACTGACCGGTTCGCTGAAGCATGCCGCCAATTGGAATGTCGCCGTCCGCGAGCAGAACGACGCGGTCGTGTTTCTCCATAAGATCGTCCCCGGTGCGGCGGACAAGAGTTACGGCATCCACGTGGCGCAGCTCGCGGGTGTGCCTGGCGATGTGCTGGAGCGAGCGAGGATCATCTTGCGCACGCTGGAGAACGACCACGTCGATGAGACTGGCAAGACCCGCATCCCCACCCGTGTGATGAGAAAACGCGAACGCCAACTGGCGCTGTTCAGCCCGGCTGACGATCACCCCGCGATCAATCAGCTGCGAACGATGGACGTCGATTCCATGTCGCCGGACGATGCGCTACGCGAACTGCATCGTATTCGGCAGCTCGTGCATCAATGACGCCGCGATAAGATCGAATCGTACAGCTCGACGTGCCGCTCGATCATTTTTCCGACCGAGAACTGTTCGCGCATCTGGGATTGAGCCGCCGCGCCGATTCGAGGGCCAAGATCGGGTTCGTCCATCAAGCGACGGAACGACTGCATGAAGCCCACGCCGTCGCCGAGCTTTACCAGCAGGCCAGTCTGTTCATGCGTGACGAGTTCGCGATTGGCCGGGATGTCGCTGACCACCACCGGCTTCCCGGCGCCCATCGCTTCCATCAGGCTGTTGGACATCCCTTCAAATCCGCTCGCGAGACCGACTGCATCGAAACCGGTCATCCACGCGGCGGCATCTTCGCGATGACCGAGAAAGTGGACATTCTTGGGGCATCCGATGGCGTCGGCAAAACTCTCGAGCCGTTCGCGTTCGGGGCCATCGCCAATCACCACGAGATGAAATTGCGGCCGAATCTGTCGGAGTGTTTCCACGGCCCACACCAGGTCCTGCACGCGCTTCTGTGGTGCGAGCCGACCCACATATCCGGCGAGAAACGATTCCGGCGGCAACCCGAGTTGTTCACACGCTTCGACGTGTGTCATCCCGGCGCCGGTCTCCGCGGCGACGCCATTCGGAATGACCCGCAGCTGTTCGGCCGGTAAACCATGCTGCTGATAGAACTCGATCACGCTCGCCGAGTTACCGATGAGACACGCCGTTCGCGGGGCCAGCCAGCGATCGATCCGCAGTTGCCACGCGCTCTTCCAGGAATCCACGCACCGCTCGGAAACAACCACGGGACATCGCGGTTGTTTCCCCAGCGCGATTCGGGTGTAAGCATTCGCGGCAAAGAGCCACGTGTGAACCAGATCCGGCTGCAGATGGTGCAGCACGCGTTTCAGTCGAAAGTACGCTCCGACATCCGCCTTCCAGCGCTTCCCGATGACCGTTACCGGGATGCCCGCCGCTTCGATGTCCTGCTGATACGGTCCGCCGCGTGTGAGGGCCACCACATGCGGTGCAAAGCGATCGCGCGGCAAGCCGGTGGCGAGCAGCGCGAGTTGTTTTTCGGCTCCCGACTGGTCGAGAGTCGGAATCACATACACGATCCGTCGCGGCTGCTCGCTCATGAACGCGGAGGGGCTTCTCGGTGTCAGGTTTTGCCTGCGTGTGATCATCACAATGAACGATTACACTGGGGAGTCGATATGGTGACAGAATCCGCTATCCCTTGCCATCGACCCGCGGAACTGATGATGAAAGCCCAATTCGGCGTCCATCTGCTGGAACTCACCCAAGGGGACATCACCCAGCAGACGGTGGACGTGGTTGTCAATGCCGCGAATTCGGCGTTAGCCGGCGGAGGCGGCGTTGACGGTGCCATCCATCGTCGCGGCGGTCCGTCGCTGATGGAAGAAACGCGTCGCCGATATCCGCTCGGTTGCCCGGCCGGCGACGCCGTCGCCACGGCCGCGGGACATCTCCCGGCGAAAGCGGTCTTTCACGCGGTCGGTCCCGTTTGGCGCGGCGGTCATCATGGTGAACCCGGGACGCTGCGGTCGGCTTATCGTCGTTGTCTGGAGCTTGTCCGGGAGCATGCGTACGAATCGATTGCATTCCCGGCGTTGAGCACTGGCGCGTACGGTTATCCGATCGACCTCGCTGCCGAGCATGCATTGCACGAGATCCGCCGGTTTCTGATCGAGTCACCACAGCCGCCGGCAATCCTCGTGCGCGTGGTACTCTTCGATGCCGGAGCGTATGCTGCGTTTGCGCGGGTGTTGGAAACGTTGCTGGCGTGATGCCGTCCGTGTCCGCCGCGAAGACTGGTCTGACATTTTGAGGGGTTCATGACGAACTCTTTCCGCGCCTCAGATGGCACGACGCTGCAATATCGCCGGTGGACGCCGACGGATCGGCCGCCGCGCGCAACGGTCCTGGCGCTGCACGGCATTCAAAGTCACGGCGGATGGTACCTGCGCTCTTCGCAACGGCTCGCCGACGCTGGATTTGAAGTGACCTTCCTGGATCGCCGCGGTTCCGGACTGAGCACTTCACTCCGCGGTCATGCGCTTCACGCCGACCGGCTGATCAACGACGTAGCTCATGCCGCGCGCGCGATCCGCATGGAGCGCGGCCCGGAGTGTCCGCTGATTCTCATGGGCGTGAGCTGGGGTGGAAAGCTCGCGCTGGCATCGGCGCTGGCGTTTCCCAAACTGTTCGATGCCACGGCCCTGCTCTACCCGGGGTTGTGTCCCTTCGTGCGGCCGACGTGGTATCAGCACTGGCGACTGTGGTGGGCCCAAGCCGTGGGTTGGGGCCATGTCCGCGTCGCGATCCCGCTGAACGATCCGGCCCTGTTCACCGACACCCCCCAGTGGCGCGAATTCATCCGCCGGGACGAACTCGCCCTTCATCGTGTCACAGTCGATTTTCTCGCCGCGAATCTCGATCTCAACCAGCGACTGGAGACGCAACTCGAACGTGTCCAGGGAAACGCCCTGCTGATGCTCGCCGGTCGCGATGCCATCATCGACAACAACGCCACACGCGCGCTGTTCGCCCGCATGACCTCCGCGCAGCGCACGGTCATCGAATATCCCGCGGCGCGGCACACGCTCGAATTCGAGCCCGATCCCGAACCGTTCTTCCAAGATCTGATCGCGTGGATGGAATCGCTGCCCGGTGTCGCCAGCGAGGCGAGCAGCCCCCGCAGCATTCGCCCTGCACCGCCACTCGTCACCCGCTGATCAACAACTGCGAGAGGGGGGAGTCGAACCCCCACGCCTTGCGGCACCAGATCCTAAGTCTGGCGCGTCTGCCAGTTTCGCCACTCTCGCTGAGATGGTCCCATCGAACCGGCAATAGTGTACCGAGTTCGTCAAAGAATCGTCGAGCGCAGCGCCCGTTTCTGCTGCCAGCTCGTCGGACACGGTTCGAATGGGGCGGGTTCACTTGAGCAGCCGACGCAGTGTCACGTCGACGTCTTCGGCGGCCGTCTGGTCCCACGCGATGGTGCCATTCTGATCGATCACCCAGACTTGGGGGATAAAGTCGGCTTTGAGTCCGGACAACGTTTCCACCGCGCCGTAGCCTTGTCGCCAGGGAATTCGCAGCTCTTCGATAAACTCGCGGCTACGATCCAGGCTGTCTTCTCCTTCGCTGGTCAGCCCGAGAAACACGACCCCCTGCGGAGCGAATTCCTCATACAGGCGGATGAGTCGCGGGGCTTTCCGGCGGCACGGGCCGCACCAGTAGGCCCACGCGTCGATCAGGATGATCTTCCCCTGCAGCTCGGCTTGCGTCGGCGGTTCGCCATTAAACCAACCTTGTGCCCTGATTGGGGGCGCGGACACACCGATCTGACTCGGCCCCGGGAAGGGGATGTGTCGATCATCATCGTCCTGCATCTGAAACAGCTGAGCGAAAAGATAGCCGCCCGCCGCGACCACCAGGAGCAGAGCGAAGAAGACCCATCCGTTGCTGGACTGGGGCGAAAGTTCGTCCAACGAACGAGCGGGGTTTCGAGAGCCGTCGGTACTCACAGTTGACCTTGATCAGAGCCCGTAGAGGCCGCCGAACTTCGTGCGCAGATGTCGAACCAATGGCTCGGACGACAGCGGCTTCCCGGTCACCACTTCGACCAGTCGTGCGGCGGGATACCGTTTCCCGTGGCGGTGAATCTTTTCGTTCAACCACGATTTTAGCGGCTTAAACTGGCCGCGGGCGAACATGTCGTCGAGATTGCCCAACTCGCTTGCCGCCGCTTCGAAGAACTGGGCGGCGTACATGTTGCCGAGGGCGTAGGTCGGAAAATAGCCCAACAGCCCGGCACTCCAATGGATGTCCTGTAGCAACCCTTGCGATGCCTTCGCCGGACGCAGGCCAAAATCGCGTTCAAACGCGGCGTCCCAGGCGGCGGGCGCATCAGCGGGGGCCAGCGAACCATCCAGCAACTGCTGCTCGAGTTCAAATCGCAGCATGATATGCAGATTGTACGTCACTTCATCCGCTTCGACACGGATGAAGGACGGCCGCACATCGTTCACCGCGAAATAGAAGTCGTCGATGCTGACCGAGCCCAACGCAGACGGGAAAGCCTGCTGCGCGGTCGAGTAGAAGTACGTCCAGAACGCGCGACTGCGACCGACGAAGTTCTCCCACATCCGCGATTGTGACTCGTGAATGCCAAGCGAACACGCCTGCCCGATTCCGAGGCCGTACGCGGCGGTGGTCAGGCCTTGCTCATAGATCCCGTGGCCCGCTTCGTGGAGCACACCGAAGAACGCGGAGTTGAAATGATGGTCGTTAAAGCGGGTCGTCAACCGGCAATCGCCGGGGCCTAAGCCGCTGCAGAATGGATGCGGCGATTCGTCGAGGCGACCGCGTTCGAAATCGAAACCAATCTGCCGCGCTGCGGCTTCGGCGAAGACGCGCTGCGCGACCTGGGGGTAATGCCGCTCCACAATTTCCAGCGGCGCGAGTTTGCCGGACTGCTGAATCGCGGCGACGAGCGGCACGAGATCCTTGCGCAACGGCTCGAAGACCGCGTTCACCTGGGCTGCGGTCATGCCGGGCTCGTAATCGTCGAGCAGTGCGTCGTACGGCACTCCCGTGGTGGTGCCAATCGCCGCGGCTTCTTGACGTTTTAGCGCGACGATTTTTTCCAGCCAGGGCTGAAAGGTTTCGAAATGCGAGTTCTTCTTGGCATCGACCCACGCCTGCTGCGCTAATGATGTGGTTCGCGACAGTTCCTCGACCAGCGCCTTGGGGAGCTTGGTCGAGCGATCGTAAACCCGGCGAGCCTCCCGGACGTTCGCGGACATGTCGTCGTCCGGATCGCCGAGATCAGACGTGGCTTCCAGCTGTGAAAGAAGCTCGCCGATCCGCGGCGATGTCTTGCGATCATGCGTCAGGCCGGCAATCAAACCAAGCTGGTTCGCGCGATGTTCGGCCCCGCCTGTGGGCAGATGCGTCTGCTCATCCCAGCTCAGCACGCTGGCACAGGAACCAAGCAATTCCGCGTCACGCAATTGCGCGATCAATTCCTGATACACTTCGACAGTCTTCGACATGCGGCCTCCTGAACCGCGCAGGGACGGTGCAATTATCACAGCCCGCGCGAACGAAGGCCGCTTGGTTCCCATGTTCCGAATGTTGGCGTCGGCGTCAAGTCTGAGTGAACTCGTAGACGTTTCTCGCTCCGTATTGATGGATCCATGATTCCGACGACTGACTTGCCTGGCACATTGCGCGGCCTGTTGGACCAGATTCCACCGGGGCGCGTGACCACCTTTGGCGACCTTGCCGAGGCGCTGGGAGATCTTTCCGCCGCCCGGTGGGTCGCGCAGGAGCTTGCGGAGATGGTCGACGGTCCGGTGCATCGTGTCGTGAAGCGTACCGGAGAGATCGTCCTGTCGAATGTCGCTCGTGCCGCCGTCCAGCGGGAGCGGCTGTTGGAGGAAGGGATTCCTATCACTGACACGGGCAAGCTGGACCTCGAACATTTCCGGTGGAAAGACTTCACGTGTGATGGCCCCCTAAAACGGCTTGCGGAGTGGCAAGACGGCGTGGCGATTAAGGCGCGCAATGTCGCCGATGTTGAAATCCCGCGGGTGATGGCCGGCCTAGATGTTTCTTACGCCTCGGACCATGAAGCGGTCGCCGCGTATGTGGAAGTCGACGTGAAAACGCATGCTCTGTTGTTCTCTGCCACGCACCGGGCGGCGGTTGCGTTTCCGTACATCACCGGATATCTGACGTTTCGCGAGTTGCCGATTCATCTCGCCTTGCTTGACCTGGTGCGGCAGCAGAAACCGCTGGCGAAAGTAATCCTTGTCGACGGTGCGGGGCAACTTCATCCCCGCCGTGCCGGCATCGCGGTGGCCGTGGGTGTTGTGGGCGCGTGTGTCACTGTCGGCGTGGCAAAACACCGGCTTGTCGGCCGGAAGGTCAGCGAGGACGCCGATCCACTACTGGAGGACCAGGGCGAGATTCTGGGTCAGATGCTGCACGGCACGAACCGCACGCATCCGGTGTACGTCTCGCCCGGACACAGCATCGCGCTGGCGTCCGCCGTGCGCTGCGTGCGGGAAGTCTGGCGATCAGGCCGATGGCCGGTGCCGATTCAGCTCGCCGATCAATTGAGCCGCAAGATCGCGAAGCAGTCGCGATGACTCTCAATGCGCACCGCTGCCTGTGAGAACCACCCGGATCGTGCGGAAGAGAATTTTGAGATCATTCCACACGCAGCAGTTCTGCAGATAGAGCAGGTCAAAGTTGACCTTCCGCCGGAAGCTTTCCAGGTCGGTGTCGTATCCGTTGATGATCTGAGCGAGACCGGTCAGCCCGGGTTTCAGCCCCAGCCGATTGATGTAGTTCGGGATTTCTTCGGACAACTGTTCGATGAATTCCGGTCGCTCGGGACGCGGCCCGACGAGGGACATCTCCCCGCGGAGAACGTTCCACAATTGCGGGAGTTCATCGATGCGCGTTTTTCTCAGGAACCGGCCGATCGGTGTGATGCGCGGGTCGCCCTTGGTTGCCAGTTGGGCACCGTTCTTCTCGGCATCGGTCCGCATCGTCCGGAATTTATAAAGGACGAATTCTTTGCCGTAGGACGGCGTCCCGCGGCGGTCATTGGCAGCGTTGCGGCGCTCCATCCCCTCTGGAGGCGTTGCGGACCGGTGCCGTCGATCACGACTTTTGACCCGCAGGTTGAGCCCGACTCGAACCTGGGAATAGAGCGCGGGTCCCGGAGACGTGAGCTTCACCAGCACGGCAGCCAACAACATCACCGGCCACAATAACAGCAGCAGTGTGCAGCTCCCAACGACATCGACAACGCGTTTCCAGAATCGCGTCACCTCGTCGAGGTAATGGATATTCCGCCGCGGCCGTTCGAGTTGCAGTTGCGTCAGCCACTCCGGCGTCGGCAGGCTGTCGTCAGCGACGTAGAAGTCATAGATGTCCGACAGGTCGGGCGTGTGGACAACCGGCGGGTTTTCCAGCACCGAAAGGCTCATGGGGCAGCTTCACAATCAGGGGCAGACGACGAGGGCGCAAAACCCTCCAACCAATGATTGAAACTTACCTCACGATTCCCCCGTGATGAGAGAACAATTCTTCCGGGCCGGGATGGTCAAGGTGCTCTGGATGTGACGAAGGCGATGGGTGTACCAATTCTGTCGAAGATAACGCCGGTTACGACGGTCCGTGCAGTGCCGGTTCCGCATCATGGCGGTTCGCGCGGGCCGCATTGTGCTCGGTGCGCATCTGCAGCAGTTCGACGCCCAGCGAGAACGCCATCGCGAAATAGATGAACCGCTTGTCGAACGCCTGGTGCAGCCCTTCCGCGACGAGCAAAACACCGATCAAGAGCAGGAACGACAATGCCAGCAGCTTGATGGCCGGATGGCGGTCGACAAAGCGAACGACCGGTCCCGAAAACACCAGCATCACCCCCACCGCGGTGATCACCGCGGCAATCATGATGGGAATATTGTTCGACATGGCAACGGCAGTGATCACCGAATCGAGTGAAAAGACGATGTCGATGAGAATGACCTGAACAATCATCGAGACAAAAGATGCCGGCGCTCGCGGAGTATCGCTGGGGCCATGCACTCCTTCGACTTTGTGATGAATCTCGTAGGTTGACTTCCCGAGCAGGAACAGTCCGCCCAGCAAAAGTACGAGATCTTTCCACGACACGCCGTGGCCTAAGATGTGGAAGACCGGTTCTTTCAACCGCATCACAATTCCGATGCCGAGCAGCAGCAGCACACGGGAAATCACCGCGAATAACAGGCCCGTCTGTCGTGCCTTATCGCGCTGCGCCTCGGGCAGTTTCCCCGCGAGGATCGCAATAAAAATAATGTTGTCGATGCCCAGCACGATTTCGAGGCTGGTCAGCGTCAAGAAGGCGATCAAATTTTCGGTGGTGAAGAAGTCACCCATACGGTCAGACTTTCACATTCAAACAGGTCGGGACGAACCAGTTCACTCAACGCTCACCGCGTTTCGCTTTCACTTCGTCCCACAAGGGACCGTAAACCTCTTTGTCGAAGGGCGGGCACCCCGTGGCATACTGGCCCAGGGGATGGTCTTTCGTCCGCATCAGATTTGTGCAGTACGAAAACGTCCGGCAGACCGTCTTACGGGCGAGCGTTCCCGTTGACTGCAAATGGCGTGCGAAATCGGGTTGCGACAGCGTTCCGCGGCCCAGGCCGACAAATCCACAACGACCTGCCGCGACATTTGCGGCCCCCGCCGCGGGAAAAAATTCCTGGAGCCATGTGTAGCCGCTGCCTACCACGGGCACGTCGGGAATTGTCTGCTGAACGGCCGCAGTGATCGCAAAATGACGCAGCACGCCTTTGAGCGGATGTTCCGGCGCGTGGTAACCGTCGACCGGAGGGAACTCAGCCGGGCGAACGTAGTGCGGGTTCGCGTACGGGTTCCCGAGCGAAATGTTGAACAGCGCGATACCTGCGTCTTTCAGCCACCGTACAACCTGCAGTGGTTCGTCCAGCAACGGGTTCGCCGGCGCGTGCGGATCCGTTCCAAACGCCGTCCGGACGGGCAACTCATGCGGCACCGGGACCCCGATGAATCCCTCGCCTTCGCCTCGATGCGGAACACCGTCGAACGCATTCATTCGCGTCGCGAGGATCAGCTGCGGCAACTCGGCACGAATGCGCTGAATCACGTCCCGAATCAGCCGCGTGCGATTCTCCAGCGAGCCGCCATATGCCCCGGGGCGATTCGTTGCTCCGAGCAGCTCGGACAACAGGTACCGATGGCACTGCTTCAGATCGACGAAGTCACAGCCGATCTTTGCGGCGAGATGTGCGGCCGCAACGTATTGATCCTCGATCCGTTTGAGATCGTCATCCGTCAGCAAGGGGGAGCTGGCATCCACCGTCTGACCGGTGCTTTTGTCCTTCGTTAACGGGTCCAGCATCGGACAATGGGTCGCCAGCAGCGGCCGGCGATAACCGTACCGGCCGGAATGCGTCAGTTGCAGGCCGAGGAGCAAGTCGCCGTCGTCGTAGCCCGCGACCCGGTGAGCCGCACGACAACGGTGCAACATCGATTCAATTGCACTCGCCGAACGATCGTGCAGCCAGAGTTGCCGGGGATTCATCCGCGCTTCGTCGGAGATCGCCGTGGCTTCACCCCACAGCAGCTTCGCTCCTCCCGCGCCGAAACGTTCGTAGCGTCGATAAGTGAGTTCATCCGGCAGACCGTCGAGCGTGCCATCGCATCCTTCCATCGGCTGCACGCATAATCGATTGCCGACCGTGCGGTCGGCGACGCGGGTCGGTTGAAACAACGCCGAGAGATCGTCGGCCAGTTCGAGAGTGTGCCCGAACGCTTGCGCCTCGGCCTTCAAGTCGTCGTTCGATTTGTATTTGAAATAGCGTGCCATCGCGGCCGTTGTCTCGTCGGAGAAAGCTGTCGTTCAAGATCGCCACTATAACAAAGCCGTCAGACTGCCTCCTGTCCGGCGATAAACCAATGTCCCCCGATGTTCCCCGGTCGGCGGGAGCCTGCCCTGCCCCTTCGGTTTCGGTTATGATGCGGGCTCCTGACAGAGAATCCATGCGACAGAGGAAAGAACCGTGTCGAATGCGACCGGGCCGGTGTTGGTCGGCGTGATCATGGGAAGCCAATCCGACTGGGACACGATGTCCAAGGCGGCCGCTGTGCTGACCGAGTTTGGTATCGCTCACGAATGCCGCGTGGTGTCGGCTCATCGGACGCCCGACTGGATGTGCGAATATGCCCGCACGGCGGAAGCCCGCGGCCTGGAAGTCATCATCGCTGGAGCGGGCGGTGCGGCGCATCTTCCGGGCATGGTTGCATCGCAGACAGTCCTGCCGGTGATTGGCGTGCCGGTTCAAAGCCGCGCGCTGCAGGGGCTTGATTCGCTCTTATCCATCGTGCAGATGCCTGGCGGAATTCCCGTGGCCACGGTCGCAATTGGTGACGCCGGAGCGAAGAACGCCGGGCTGCTCGCCGTGCGGATTCTCGCCGGATCTCGCGCGGAACTACGCAAGAAACTGCACGCCTTCAACGACCAGCAGCGCGACGAAGTGCTGGCCAACAACATCCCGGGTAGCAAGCCTTTATGAGTGGTCAGACGATTATCGAACCGGGCGCGACCCTGGGAGTCCTCGGCAGCGGCCAGCTCGGCCGGATGTTTGCCATCGCCGCTCGGCGGCTGGGTTACCGCGTGCATGTGTTTTCGCCGGACGATGACACCCCGGCCGGCCAAGTCGCCGACCTGGAAGTGCGCGCCGACTATCTTGACGTCGATCAGGTCGAACAGTTCGCCCGGCAGGTGTCCGTCGTCACTTTTGAATTCGAGAACGTCCCGGCAAAAGCCACGGCGGCATGCGAGAAATATGCCCCCGTGCGACCCGCCGGGCAGGTGCTGTTCACGTCGCAGAATCGGTTCCGCGAGAAGACCTATCTCCGCGACGCCGGATTGCCGGTGACGCCGTTCGAGCCAGTCGCCAGCCGGGAGGCACTGCAGTCGGCGCTCGCTCGCTCCGGAACTCCCGCGGTGTTGAAAACCGCCAACTGGGGATACGACGGCAAAGGCCAGGTGCTGATCCGCCGCCTCGAGGACGCCGACGCGGCGTGGAATACGCTCAACACGGACGCGGCGATCCTCGAACATTTCATCGAATTTGAAGCCGAGCTGTCGGTCGTCGCGGCACGCGGGCTCGACGGTTCCATCGTGACGTACGGTCCGATCTGGAACACGCACCACCACCATATTCTCGACGTCTCGGTGTGCCCGGGGCCGTTTTCTCCCACGGTGCAACGAAACGCCGTGGAAATCGCGCAGGCGGTGTTGGAAAAGCTCAATGTCGTCGGCGTCCTTTGCGTCGAATTCTTTCTGACGAAATCCGGCGACCTGCTGATCAACGAGACCGCACCTCGACCGCACAATTCGGGGCATCTTACGATCGACGCCCACGCCTCGTGTCAGTTTGAGCAGCAGGTCCGGGCG
The DNA here is from genome assembly GCA_035686985.1 of Planctomycetaceae bacterium. Taxonomy (GTDB): domain Bacteria; phylum Planctomycetota; class Planctomycetia; order Planctomycetales; family Planctomycetaceae; genus DSVQ01. The sequence goes on from DASRYX010000004.1 coordinate 13,708, forward strand.
GTCTGCGGATTGCCGCTAGGATCAGTCCGTCAACATCGTCCAGCGGCGATGGCGAATCTGCTCGGGGATGTGTGGGAACCCGGACCGCCGGCATGGGCTCAAGCCTGTGCCTTTGACGAAGTCAAACTCCACCTGTACGGCAAGCGTGCTGCTCGCCCCGGCCGCAAAATGGGCCATCTGACCGCGCTCGCCGATTCCCCCGCGGAAGCAGAACGGCTGGTCCGTGCCGCGCGACAGGCCTTGCAACCACTGGCTGCCCGCGAGCCGGTGTGAGCATCTGTTCCGCAAATCCGTAATTCTCCGCCACGGCATGCCAATTTCATGGCGATTGGCAACTCCCGTCGACGTATTATTGGGAGTGCGATTCGCCGCGAGGAAGGAGTGCATTCGTGAGCGCCGGGCTGGTCATGGGGAGCGGATCACAAGCCGACCAACCCGCTGACGGTCTGCCCGCACGTCCC
>DASRYX010000005.1:0-4312 GCA_035686985.1 Planctomycetaceae bacterium
GTCTCAAAATGTTCTGCGAAGAATTGATGAATGTCTGACGAACTCTCCATGAGGCCAGCGAGTCTCGATATGAGGCGAAGCCCTGACAGTGATGGTGCATGCGATTAGAAGTCGCTGATCACTTCACCACCGCCGCGGCTACCGAGTCCGCGGTAGAGCACGATGTCGATGTTCTCACTCAAGAATTTGACAGAGCCGTCGGCGAGGCAGAAGTGCGCACCGCCGGTGTGCCAGCTGCCGAAGGCAATCTCCATGATCACACCGTTGGCGGTGGCATCCAGACGAGAGTTCATTCGCGGGCCGGTGGAGCCGAGGCCTTCCGTGTGTTCGGTTCCCTGAATGCCGCCCGGAACCCAGTTTCCTAACTGGGGTGCACCGATGATCCAGTAATCCATCTCCTGACCATCTTTCAGGAAAGTTGGGTCGAGATAGCTTTCTCCAATCATCACCGTGTTCGTGGTGCCATCGGTCACATCGCGCAGGCGGACGCTGCTGCAGCCCCAGAACAGGCCGTCGAGATTCATCTCTTCGAGCGATCTCGCTCCGGCGGGTACGCCCGGCGGAATGCCGCTGGCATCATCGGCGTAGAGATTGGAACCGGCACACACGCGGTAGCTGGCCGTCGCGCGGCCCGGGATGCCCTGATTGTCGAGATTGTTCGCCACCGCGGCGCTGACGCAGCGAAAGACGGGGATAAACGTCCCCGCCGCCTTCTCATTGGTGGACCCGTCGTCGTCCCAGTTGCCCGGTCCGGTTTCCTGCCAGATGAGTGTGCCGTAGAGCGGGGCTTGCTCGATCTGCGGCAGAATCATCGCGTGCCACAGCGTTTCCCGCGAGTCAAAACCAAAGGGGAGGACACTGTGGGTGTCGTGATAGTTATGCAGCGCCAGCCCGAGATTCTTCATGTTGTTGCGGCACTGTGTCCGCCGGGCGGCTTCGCGCGCCTGCTGCACCGCCGGCAAAAGCAGCGCGATCAAGACGGAAATAATCGCGATCACCACGAGCAGTTCGATCAGCGTAAATCCTTCATTCCCTCGACTGGCCCGACCGCGGGTGAAGAACTGTGGCATACACACGCTCCCGACGCATGGGACTCGATTCATCCGTTCGCGGGGCATTGTGCCACGGATCAAATCGGAACCAAAGCGTGTTCGGATGTTCTCAATGAAATTCCCAGTCGGTCGTGGCGGAAGCCAATCATCCTTCGCGAGAGAACGGTGGAAGACGCTTGCCCTCCTGAGTTATGGACGACACGCCTTCCGCAGAAATCTGTTCGCAAGAAAGTGCTGTCATGAACCGTCTCTCGTGCCTCGCTGGTTTCCTTGTGTTGTGCTCGTTCAGTACCCCCGCCCAGGCCTTTGCCGGCGGGAACCCGTTCATGGGAAAGAAATTCGTGGTGAACCATCACAAGCCGATCCACTTCGTTCCCCAGCAAAAGTTCTTTGTGCCGACGCCGATCGTGCACAAGAAATTTGTGGCTCCGCCGTTCTTCATTCATCAGCCGACATTCGTGTTCCCGCACCAGCACTTCGGTGTGATTCACCACGGTGTCCCGTTCGGCGGTCACGGCGTGATCATTCTGAAGTAGCTCACACTTCAGAGACACGATGCATCACACGGGGGGACTCTATGTCCCCCCGGTTGCATTTAGTAAGAGGATCTCGCGCACGACCTGCGCGGGATTCACGCCGGTAAGGCGTTCCTTCAAGCCGTGTTCGTTGACGAACAGCTCTTCGTGGTTCAAGCCGAGCAGATGCAGAATGGTCGCATGCCAGTCGGCGACGCTCACGCGGTTATCAACGGCGGCGAAACCCAGATCGTCGGTCGTGCCGTACGTTGTGCCGCCTTTCACCCCACCGCCGGCAAACCAGCAGCACGCGGCGTTCTTGTTGTGATCGCGCCCGGCTTTGCGTTCGTCTTTATCCTTGGGCAGCTGCGCGATCGGCAAGCGGCCGAACTCGCCGCCCCAGATCAGCAGCGTTTCGTCGAGCAACCCGCGCTGCTGCAGATCCTGAATCAGCCCGGCGATCGGTAAGTCGGTGCGGTCGCACGCGGCTTTCATATCGGTCGCCAGGCCCGTGTGATTGTCCCAGATTTGCGCGTTGATGTAGAGCTGCACAAAGCGCACGCCGCGCTCGACCAGCCGCCGCGCGATCAGACACCGGCGGCCGTACGAATCGGTCGGCTCGCGGCCAATGCCGTACAATTCCTGCGTCTGTCGAGTCTCCTGGTTCAGATCGAGCGCATCCGTCGCCGACATCTGCATCCGTGCGGCGAGTTCGTAACTAGCGATCCGGGCCTCGAGGTTCGGCTGATGCGGCCGCGCGCGATGATGCAGTTCATCGAGCCGACCCAAGAGTTGGCGTTGAAGCCGCGCGACCACGGGTGGATCGTCGGTTTCCGGTCGAAGATTCAAAACCGGTGACCCCGTGGATCGAAATCGCGTCCCCTGAAATAACGGTGGCAAGAAGCCTGCGTGCCAATTCTCGACGCCATTGATCGGCAGGCCGAGCGGATCATCCAGCACGACATACGCCGGCAGGTTCTGACATTCACTGCCCAGACCGTACACCACCCACGAACCGAGCGTGGGATAACCCGATGGCATGTGCCCGCTCTGGATAAGATACAGAGCCGGCTCATGCGTGATATTGGTGGTATGCAGCGAACGAATCAGAGCGAGATGATCGACCTGCTTCGCGATGTGCGGCAGGGCATCCGAGACCCACATGCCACATTCGCCATGCTGGGCGAACTTGAACGGGCTGCGCATCAGCGCCCCGGCATCGGAAACGTTCTCGACCTCCCCGGCGATCTTGTTGAAGTACGCCTCGCCGTGATGTTTGTCGAGTTCGGGCTTGGGGTCAAACAGATCCATCTGACTCGGTCCGCCATTCATGAAGAGTTGAATGACGGACCTGGCACGGGTGGGACGATGCGGACGGCGCGGCTGCAGAGTGGTCACGCGGCCGTTATCCGCTAGAACGTTGCTTCCCGCGAGATGCAGAAGCGCTGCGGATTTCAATCCGGTGCCGACGGTTTCCAGAAAACCGCGCCGCGACTGTGGGTGGGGCGTTTCGGTCATCCGTTCAATCCACGTAAAGGAACGCCGCCGAGTTCATGATCGTATGACATAACGTTGCCAGCGACCGTTGTGCGGGATCAGCATCGCCGCGAGCGTTCCACTCGGCGTGCAACTGATTCCAAACGGCGTTGCAGTCTCGCAGTTCGTCCGCAGTCGGCGGACGGCTGAGAGCCGTCCAATACAGCCGCTCAATCTGTTGAACCGGATCGCGGCCGACTTCGGCGATGATCCGGCGCGAACAGTGGTTCGCCAGACCGCGGACACCGGTGTCGTTCATCAGATGCAACGCCTGCGGGGCGACCAGCGACTCGGTGCGCTGCAGGCAATTCGGATTCATCGCCGGGAGATCAAAGCTTTCCAGCAGCGACGGCGGATGTTTGCGCAACTGCTGCGCGTAGATACTGCGTCGATGACCGGCGAGGACGAGTCCGTCCGGTCGCACGGTCACGGCAACAGGCGGGCCATACGCCGTGTCGTCGAGTTCGCCCGCCACTGCGCGCAGCGAATCCAGCACCACTTCCGCTTCCATCCGGCGTAACGGCATTCGCGATAACAGGCGGTTATCGGGATCGACCTCGTTGCTGCTTCGCACACTCCGCTGGCGATACGTGCGAGACGTCATGATGGCCCGGTGCAGCGCTTTCAGACTCCAGCCCTGTTGCACGAAGTCGCATGCCAGCCAGTCGAGCAGTTCCGGATGAGTCGGTCGGTCGCCGGTGATGCCGAAGTTGCCCACGCTTCGCACCAGTCCGTGACCGAAATGGTGCTTCCAGACGCGGTTCACGAGCACCCGTGCCGTGAGTGGATGGTCCGGCTGCGTTAACCACTTCGCAAACGTGAACCGTCGTCCCGTGGAGGTCGCACCGGCGTACGGCGGCGTGACCGTGAATGGCTTGCCGTCGCGCATCAGCACGGCCGGCGGACCGGCTGTGACGACGGTCCCCGCATGCTGATAATCACCGCGGCGATAGACATACGTCGGCGATGGCTCACCGCGGTCCCAGAGCGCAAACAACCGCGGATCGGGCTTTTTGCTGGCTTCCAGTTGCTGAAGGCGCTGGGTCACCTCGGGTGAAGCCGGCTGCGCTTTCAACTCGTCAATCTGACGTTGCAGCGTCGCATTGTGAGCCGTGATGCGTTGCCGCTCTTCCGTCGTGACGTGCGGCAGATACCGTTCGCCGAAACTGGCGCTGAGTGCCCCGCCATAACCGATGAGCTGCGGCTTCA
>DASRYX010000006.1:0-2644 GCA_035686985.1 Planctomycetaceae bacterium
CCTGCTGAGCCGCTACGAGGCAACACGCGGGGAAGCATTTGCGGCTCAGCAGGAGCTTCGCCGTCCCCACTGGATGTCACGCCGGTCCTTCCCTTCAACTCGCTGTGAATCATGTCGACTGCGACTTTGTTACCGCCGCCGCTGGTTGCTCCGCGTCGTTCTTCACGACGGCGGTTGTTGCTGGTCGCGTACTGCTTCCCGCCGGTGGGCGGCGCTGGCGTGCAGCGTCCGGTGAAGTGGGTGAAGTACCTGCATCGCCACGGCTGGGACGTGACAGTCCTCACGCCGTCGAATCCCTCGGTGCCGGTGATCGATCACAGTCTCGAACGTGAAATCCCCGCGGAAACCGCGTTCATCCGTCCCAAAACGTGGGAGCCGAGCTACCTCGCCAAGCGAACGTTGGCTCAGGGGCCATCGGCGAAACAGCGCTGGCTGGGCTTACCGAAACGGATCCTCAGCACGGTGGCGAAGTCGGTCGCCAAGCGTGTGCTGCAACCCGATCCGCAGATCCTGTGGTATCACAACGCAGTGAAGGCGGCGGCTGTCCACTTGCGCGAAGTCCCGCATGACGCCATCCTCGCGACCGCGCCGCCGTACACGAACTTCCTAGTCGGAGCCGCACTCAAGCAACGCTTCCGGTTGCCCTTTCTCGTGGACTATCGCGACGAGTGGGATCTCAGCAGCCGCTATCTGGAAAACGCTCAACGGGACTTCTGGTCCGCGTTCGTGCAGGAACGAATGCAGCGTCACGTCCTAAGGCAGGCCGACGCGGTGATCGCCACCACGCAGGCCAGCACCGATCATCTCGCGCATCGTCTGCAGAAACTCCAATCCAGCGCGACGGCCACCTGCATCTACAACGGCTTCGATGACGAAGATTTTACATCTCGAGACGACAAGGTCACGCTTCCCGCGAAGGCCGCCGATGTCTTCCGCCTGGTCTACACCGGCACGTTGTGGAACCTGACCGATGTGTCGCCCGTCGTCACGGCGATTGAGCATCTGCACGAACATCTCCCGGCACTCGCGCGACGGTTAGAGTTCGTCTGTGTCGGCCGCAAAACGCCGGAGCAGCAGGCGGTCCTGTCGCGACTCACGGCGACCGGTTGCCGCCTGCAGAATGTCGATTATTGCGATCACTCGACCGTGCTGGCCTGGCAGCGGTCCGCGGATGCGTTGTGCCTGCTGCTGTCGGATGTCCCGGGAGCCGAGCGCGTCGTCCCGGCGAAACTGTTCGAGTATCTCGCGGCTCGCAAAGACCTGCTCGCCGTCCTGCCGACGGGAGAAGCCGCTGGCTTGATCGATCGATGTCATCCCGCTGGCGCGATCGTTCCGTCAGACAATCACAGCATCACACGCTGGCTCGTGCAGCGACTGAGCGTGGGGCCGAGCGCCACCGTTGGTCAGATCGAGACGATCGCCGAGTTCAGCCGGGAGCGTCAAACCGAACGGCTGATGGAGTTGCTCGACCACGTCACATCCCGTCGGCAGGAGCGCTGACATGGAAACCGCGCTCCAGATGTTGTGCTGGGTCAGCCTCGTCGCGCTGTTCTACATCTACGCCGGTTATCCGCTGCTGGTGGGACTGCTCGGACGACTCCGGCCCGGCCGTATCGCGCGGGCCCCGATCACGACGACGGTGTCGGTGGTGCTGGTCGTTCACAATGAAGCTGCACGGATTGGCCGGAAGCTCGACAGCCTGCTGGCGATGGAGGGCGCGGAACAGATCGTCGAAGTTCTCGTCGGATCGGATGGCTCGACGGATGATTCCGCGGCGATCACTCAGTCGTATCCCGATCCGCGGGTGAAATGGATTCCGTTTGCCGACCGTCGAGGCAAGCCTTCGGTGATCAATGATCTTGTTTCGCAAGCGCGCGGTGAGATCGTGCTGCTGACGGATGTCCGCCAGGATTTTGCGGCGGACTTTCTCACGGCGACCTTGCCGAACTTCGCGGACCGCACCGTCGGCGTCGTCTCCGGTGAACTTGTGCTGCAAGCCGATGACGCGACCACGACTGCTGGTGAGGGCATTGGTCTTTACTGGCGATATGAGAAAGCCATCCGCAACGCGGAAAGTCGTTTCCGTGGCGTGCCGGGGGCGACCGGGGCGTGCTACTTGATCCGCCGCGAACTGTTCCGGCCGATTCACGCCACGACCATCCTCGATGACGTCGCGATCCCTTTGCAGATTGTCTCGCACGGGTTTCGCTGCCTGTTCGAGTGCGGCGCGATCGCGTATGACCGGCCGTCAACCGAAACGCGGCAGGAAGCGATCCGCAAGCGCCGGACAATCGCCGGGGCGGCGCAGTTGATGGTGCAATATCCGCAGTGGCTGTTGCCGTGGCGGAACCCGTTGTGGTTCGAATTCGTGTCGCACAAACTCGCGAGGCTGACCTCACCGGTGTGGCTGGTGATGGCGCTGGTTTCGAGCGCAATGCTGTGGCATCATCCGCTGTACGCGGTGCTGTGCATCGCGCAACTCGGCTGTTATACGGCAGGAGTCATCGGTTGGACCTTTCAGTCCGCCGGCCGGCGCTCAAGTTTGTTCGGACCGTTTCTGATGTTTCTCACGTTGAACATCACGACGGCTCAGGCGTTGTGGGATGCGTTGCGCTCACGATATCGAGTGACATGGACCAAGACA
>DASRYX010000007.1:0-32862 GCA_035686985.1 Planctomycetaceae bacterium
CTCAGGCGGAATGAGATCAGAGTCGAGCAGCGATCCTCCGTCGTCACGTTCCAGGGTTTCCCGTTCCCGCGCGCCGGGCACCGGACGCTGCGGCGAAAGCCTGGGCCCGCTGGTCGCATTGATGGACGAGGCGCCATCCATCAGGAACTGGAAGACGAAGTCACAGAGTTTGACTTCATCTCCGTCGTGCAGTGTCATCCGGCCACGAACTGGCGACTCGTTCAACAAGGTTCCGTTGCGGCTGCGCAGATCCTCCAGAAAGTATTCGCCGTGACTTTCGAGAATCTGTGCGTGATGCCGGCTGATCGCCGCATTGTCGAGCACAATCTGGCACGTCGGATGCCGTCCGAGCAGGATGCGCTCACCGCTCAAGGGCAACACCTGCCCGAGGGGACCACCGCTTAACAGCTTCAAAACTGCCACGTGAAGATCACCTCATCGAGCGGTCTTGGGGCGTTGTGTCAGCGCAGACGTCAAAAAATCGTGCCATCCAGAGATGCAACTCACTGTACTCAACTCGTCTCCGGGGTCCAAGTTCCGCGCGGCTGCCATCTCGTTTTTCTCAGGATGCGGCCGGTGCACCGGCTATGAAGGGAGCTAAAGTTAGACCTCGACTGATGCGGGAACCTGAACCGATTTTTCGTGTTATCACGGCTTCTCTGTGAACTTTCCCGTCGTTCCGCCCCCAAGGAATTGACTCCCGGGTCCTCGATCCGGATAATATCGGGTTCCCTTGCGCTGAGCGCAGGAGTGAGGGCATCGAACCGCGATGCCGTGTATGCGATCGGGATCGATCGCTTGCTAGCCAAAGTCCAAGTGGGGCCGCTTTGGCCGCCGTTGTTTGAAAGCGACGGTGACTCGCCCCGTAACGGATCGTTGTGTCTGTCCTCGATCCCGGACAGACCAGGAACGGGAATGTATGTCCTTTCGGACCAAATCACTGCTTGTTTGTGACGTTTTCGCACCTAGCTAGCTGTGTATGAGGAGGCTTTGATGGAGCACTTGGGTCAGCATGTCATCATCGAATTGTGGGGGTGTAACGAGGGCATCAATGATGCCGATCTCGTTCGGACGGCAATGTTGGAAGCTGTCCAGGCCGCAAACGCAACACTGTTGGACCTCAACGTCCACACCTTCAGCCCGCACGGAGTGACTGGAGTCGCCGTGCTCTCTGAGTCCCATCTCTCGGTGCATACCTGGCCCGAGTATGGCTACATGGCTGCCGACGTCTTTACGTGCGGCAATACCACGAAGCCGGCCGCTGCTGCCGAAGTTCTGCGTCGCTATTTCCAGCCGCAGGAATTCGATGTCCAGGAACTGACACGCGGGATCATGACGCGGGAACGCCGCAAAATGCTTCGCCGCAAGTCTTCGTCTCACAAGAACCATCGCGACGCACTCGAAGAGCCGGCGCTCGCGTAACTTTTTGATGCGTGATTTCAAATGAATTGACCGCCGCGGGGGAGCCTTCCTCCGCGGCGGATTTCTTTTCCCGGCCCCCCGCAGTTCACAGCTGCCGCTGGCAGCGGTCGTTCAATTCGATGTGAACTTGATGAAGGTGCCGATTAAAAACTTGGCGCAGCAGGAAAACACGTCACAATAACAGGCGTTTCTCCCCGCGGATGAGCCGCTGCCGCCGACGCTCGTCCCACTCCCGCTGCCCGAGTTGACGCAATCCGCTTCTGTTCTGACCTCGGAATGGACACAGTCCGTATGGCCGGTCAATGGCACTATCAGCTGTTCGGTGAAGAATTCGGCCCTGTCGCTGAGGACACGCTGCGCGAACTGATCGCTCACGGAACCTTGGGAGAAGACGATCCCGTTCGCCGCAATGGCGGCAAGTGGGAACCCGCCGGTCAAGCGCTGTCACTTCGTGCGACTAACGGGACCTCAACCAGCACCGCGGTCGCATCTACACCGGAAGACGACTCCTCTGAGGACGATAATCTCCCGGAGTGGTACTGCCAGATTCTCGGACAGGAACTAGGTCCGCTGACGTTCGATGAGTTGCTGCACTTCGCGGAGAGCGGGGAACTCTCCGCTGACGATCAGGTCCGCTTCCATGCCACGGGGAAATGGCGACGCGTAGGATCGATGGGGCGGCTGGTGTCCGTGCTGCCGTATCAGAACAGTTCCGTCACGCGCGTCGGCAAGAAGAAGCCGGCCGCCAAAGCGGCTGTCGAAGCTCCAGCTCCGGTCGCCCAGCCAGCGGCTCCGCAGACCACTTATGCCCCCGCGGCGTCAGAGCCGGCGTGGTTTGCATGGATTCGTGGCGTCGAATACGGTCCCAGCAGCCTCCTTCAACTTCAGCAGTATTTGGCGAGCGGCCAGCTTTCGGCGACGGACTTCGTCAAATATGGGATGACCGGCGCGTGGTGCCCGCCCTCCACGGTGCCGCAGATGCTGGCCCAGTACACAGTCACGCTGCCGCCAGCCGCGGCACCCACGCCAGCGCCGGCGCCAGCACCCGCCGCGCCGGTCGCCAAAAAGCCCTCCAACGAAACCATCACAACGGTCGCCGCCACGAAACCCGCAGCGGCTCCAAGCAAGGTCGAGAGCGCACCTACTGCTGTCAAACCTGTCGAAGCGCCCGCCGCGAAGGTCGAGCCCCCGCGCGAAGAACCGGTCAGCACGCCGGTGACACCTCCGTCTTCATCGACGAGCAGCTACGGCGGTTCATCGAGCAACTGGCAAGCGAAAACGGTCAGCCCGCCGCCCAAGCCGACCGCACGACCGGCCAAGTCTTCCGGCGGCGGGGCGTCGTTCGACTTTTCCGCGATCACGTCCCTGCTGGATGTGAAGACCCTGGGCATCGGTGGCGGTGTGATCGCCGCCGCAGTGCTGGTCATCGGCGTGATGTACATGCCAGCCGGTCAAGGCGTGGAAGTCGGTGCCTTCAAGGAACTGCATCCGCTGTACGTCGAGTTCCAGAAGATTCGCGAAAAGAAAGGCAGCGAAGCAGAGGTCGCCGCGCTTGGTCAAAAGGTCTCCAAAGTCTGTCCGCCGATTGCCAAACAGCTGGAACCACGCGCGAGCGTCAGTCGCCCGGCCAGTCAGAAGCTCTTCTGGGTCGCGAAATATCGCATGAACGAGATGATCGCCAAGGGGGCGGCCACGCGCAGCGCCGCCGAGATCGAGTGTGAGCGGATGCTCTACGATGTTTCCAAGGCATTGAAGCTGCCGATGGATGAACCGAAGCCAGTCGAGACCGCAGCCGCGAAAGGTGGCGGGCCCGGGAAGGAAGAGAAAACGCTGGATTAGTGATCGACGTTCGAAGTGTGCGGATAAAAAAAGAGCCCAGGGAATGCCTTCCCTGGGCTTCTGTTTTTCCATTGATGTCTGCGGATGCTACTTGTTGTCGAGCAGCTCAACGGCGACGAATTGCTTGCCTTCGAGCATCTCGAGACTCGCGCCGCCGCCGGTGCTGACGTGCGTGACTTTGTCCGCGAGGCCGAATTCCTGGATCGCCGCGGCACTGTCGCCGCCGCCGATGATGCTCGTGGAACCGCTCGAAACAATCGCTTCGGCCACAGCTCGCGTCCCGGCATCAAACGGCGGCATCTCGAACACGCCCATCGGGCCGTTCCACACGACGGTCTTCGCCGACTTGATCACATCACTGTACGCCGCGATCGTCTTCGGGCCGATATCAAACCCTTCGTAATCGTCGGGAATCTGCCCGGCCGCGACAACCATTTTGTTACAGGTCGGCTTGAAGTCATCGCCGCAGTGGGTGTCCAGCGGCAGCACGAGCTTGTCACCCCCCGCTGCCAGGAGTTCGTTGGCCAGATCGAGTTTGTCCGGCGTGACATAACTCTTGCCGACTTTCCCGCCCTTGGCCAGCGAGAACGTGAAAGCCATCGCGCCGCCGATCAGCACTTTGTCGCAGATGGCGAGCAGGTTCTTGATCACTTCAATCTTGTCGCCCACCTTCTTGCCGCCGACGATCGCCACGAACGGCCGCTGCGGATTAGCAATGGCGTCGGACAGAAACTTGATTTCCTTCTCAACGAGGAACCCGCAGACCTTCGGCTTGCCGGGCATTGCGTTCGGCACGGCAACCATCGAGCCTTCCGTGCGGTGACAGGTGCCGAAAGCGTCGTTGCAGTAGATGTCGCCGAAGCCGGCGAGAACGCCGGCGTATTCCGCGTCGCCCTTCTTCTCGCCCTTGTTGAAGCGGACGTTCTCGAGGATCAGAACTTCCTTGTCCTTGAGCGCGGCGGCTTTCGCCTTCGCATCGTCGCCGACGGTATCGCTGGCGAAGTGCACCGGGACCGACAGCAGTTGCCCGAGCCGTTCGGCAACGGGTTTCAGGCTGTATTTCGCGTCTTCAGCGGGGTCTTTGCCTTCGGGGCGACCAAGATGACTCATGAGAATCACGCGGCCGCCGCGATCGAGCACCGACTTGATGGACGGCAGCGCTTCGGTGATCCGGCGGTCGTCCGTGATGTGCAGCGCGTCATCAAGCGGGACGTTGAAATCCACCCGCATCAGAACGGCTTTGCCCTTCACATCCACATCAGCGATCGTCTTCTTGGCCATAGCGAATCAGGATTCCCGGGATAACGAATTTGGACACCACCCTGCGGCGGGCAACCACCCGGCAATCCTAGCCGGTTGACCGGGACATTTCCAACAGCGGGGAATGATGTGTCTTCAGGGAAGGCTAGCCCAGTCGTGGGTTGTCAGTTGGGTTAATCGCACTTGTTGAAACTGTGGCATGTACCAGCACCAGCCTAGGATACGGGCATCAATGTGAGTCCCGATCGCAGGGTAATCTTCCATTTGGATGCGATGTTTCGGGAGCTGTTCCATAATCCCAAAACAGAAGATCTCTAGCAGGGCTGAGATTCTCGGAACTCCGTCGAGGCGTATGAAGACGCCGAAGGGATGACGTGAGAGCACTACTCCGCTGACGGGCGTGCCAGGACGATACGCTGATCGCAGAGTGTCCCACTCCGATTGTGTGAACGGGGCATGAAGGCCGGGAAGCGGATCGCTTGGTAGAGGCATTACACGATTCTATCGAATCGAAATGGATCTAAAAGTGCTACTGCTTCGTCTGCGACGCATAGACAAGTTATCGAGAGCCAACAAAATCGGCCGGCCATGTGCGCTCCGCTTGCGGGGGCGTACCGCGCACCGGAGAATGCAGCCGAAATCCCGTCCCCCCGATTTTCATCACCGAAGGAGAAGCTTCATGCGGCTCGGACTGCAATGGTTCCTGGGAATCGCTCTCGCGTTCAACGGCGGCCTCGCGTTCGCTCAGGGCGGGCCGTCCAAGGCGGCCCTTTCTCCCGCGGATGCCGACGCTGATTTTCCGTTTCAGGGCGAATACGTTGGCGAGATTCAGCAAGACGGCAACAACGTCAAGTATGGCGTGCACGTCATTGCGAAGGGTAATGGACAGTTTCATGCCGTCGGCTATCCGGGCGGACTTCCCGGCGACGGCTTCCTCGGCGGGGAAAAGATCGAAGCCGACGGCGAGTTGAAGAATGGAGCCGTGGAGTTCGTGCACGACAACGTGATGACGACACTCAAAGACGGTCTGATGACCACTACGATCGACGGCCAGCAGGTTGCCCAGTTCAAAAAAGTAGAACGCAAAAGTCCGACGCTCGGCATGAAACCACCGGCCGGAGCGAAGGTGCTATTCGATGGAACCTCCGCCGACGCCTTTGAGAACGGCAAGATTGATGCGAATAACTTGCTCATTCAAGGCGTGACGAGCAAGCACAAATTCCAGGACGCGACGCTCCATCTGGAGTTCCAGCTGTCGTACATGCCGACCGCGCGCGACCAGGGTCGTGCGAACAGCGGCTGCTATCTGCAGGGCCGCTATGAAGTGCAGATCCTCGATTCGTTCGGTCTCGCCGGGAAGAACAACGAATGCGGCGGCATCTACACGATCCGCGACCCCAGCACGAACATGTGCTTCCCGCCGCTCGCGTGGCAGACTTACGACATCGATTTCACCGCCGCGAAGTTCGACGCCGCGGGCAAGAAGACCGCCGACGCCAAGATGACCGTGAAGCACAACGGCGTGGTGGTACAGAAGGATGTCCCACTGCCGAAGACGACGACCGCGGCTCCCGTCGCGGAAGGCCCGCAGCCGGGACCGCTGTACCTGCAAGACCACGGCAACCCGGTCCGCTTCCGCAACATCTGGATCGTTGAAAAGTAACTTGGGTTTCATTCAGAAGAAAAGGCGATCCACAGATTTCGCAGATTGACGCAGATCAAAATCAGAGAATGAAGAGAGTCAATTCACCTTCTTCAGGTTCGTGTTTGAATCTGTGTCCATCTGCAAAATCTGTGGACGCCTTTTGTGTTTCGTCTTGAGAATCGATGCCGTATGCAGAACGCGACAATCGCCGCTCTGTTCGAGGAACTCGCGGACCTGCTCGAATTGCAGGGAGCGAATCCGTTTCGCGTGCGGGCTTACCGCAATGCCGCACGGACGCTGGAATCGCTCTCGCAATCGGTCGCGGATGTCGTTGCCACGCCGGGGCACGATCTCACGACTCTCGACGGCATCGGCAAAGACCTCGCGGACAAAGTCGAACGGATTGTCACCACCGGAACCTTGCCCGCGCTGGAAGAAGCCCGCGAAAAGTTCCCGCCCGATGTCCGTCAGATGCTTCGCATTCCCGGCATCGGGCCGAAAAAGGTCGCGGTTCTGATCAAAGAACTGCAGATCGTGTCCCTCGCCGACTTGAAAGCGGCCTGCGAGCAGGACCGTGTCGCGGCATTGAAAGGCTTTGGCAAGAAGACGCAGCAGACGATCCTCGAAGGACTCGCTCACCGCGAAGCCGCCGGGCAGCGGGTGCTACTGATTCAGGCCAAGTCGGCGGTCGATGCGATCATCGCCGATCTGAAAACTGTCCCCGGCGTCGATCAGGTGATGGATGCCGGCAGCGGCCGACGCCGCCGGGAGACGTGCGGCGATCTCGATGTGCTGGCAACCGCCGATGATTCCACCGCGATCATGGACCGCCTCGCCGAACATCCGCTCGTGATGAAAGTCCTCACACGGGGAGAGACAAAGCAGCGTGTCCGGCTGGAGACGGGGCTGGAGCTCGATCTGCGCGTAGTGCCGACGGAATCGTTCGGGGCCGCGTTGCAGTACTTCACCGGGTCCAAAGAGCACAACATCGTCATTCGCCGGCGAGCGCAGGAGCGCGGACTGAAGGTGAATGAGTGGGGTGTTTTCCGCGGCGAGGAATCGGTCGCCGGGCGGACCGAAGAGGACGTGTATGCGGCCGTCGGCCTGCCGTGGATCCCGCCCGAGTTGCGGGAGAACCGCGGGGAGATCGAACGGGCCGAGCAGAATTCGCTGCCGACGCTGGTGGAGGTCGCCGATATTCAGGGCGATCTGCACATGCACACGACGGCAAGCGACGGGCTCGCCACGATCCGCGAAATGGCTGAAGCCGCCAAAGCCCGCGGGCTGAAATACATCGCGATCACCGACCATTCCAAGCGCGTCAGCATGGCGAACGGATTGAACGCCGAACGCCTGCGCGAGCACTGGCGGGCGATCGAACAAGTCCGCAACGAAGTCGCCGGCATCGAGATCCTGCGTGGCATCGAATGCGATATTCTGGAAGACGCGACGCTGGATCTTGACGATGACGTGCTGGCCGAAGCCGATTGGGTCATCGCGGTGTTGCATTACGGATTGAAGCAGCCGCGCGAGCAGATCATGAAGCGGCTGCTCCATGCCGCGTGCCACCCGCACGTGGATATTATCGGCCATCCCTCGGGGCGGTTGATTGATCGGCGTCCCGGTGCGGACATCGTCTTCGACGACTTGTTCAAAGCGGCGGCGGATCACGGCGTGATGATGGAAATCAACGCCAATCCCGAGCGGCTGGACCTCGACGACATTCAGGCCGCGGCGGCGAAAGCCCGCGGTATCCCGATCGTCATCAGCACCGATTCGCACAGCACGGATGGATTTCAGGCGCTGCCGTGGGGTGTGTACCAGGCGCGACGGGCGGGGCTGACGAAAACGGATGTGGCGAATACGCGGTCATTCGACGAGTTCAAAGCGTTGCTGCGATAAGCCGCGCATTGTGTTTGTCGAAAGAGACCCAGGGTTAAGAAACCCTGGGCTTCCGCGGTCATTTCCATCGCGTTTGGCTATGATTCAACACATTCGTTGAACCGGGTCGTTCTCGCAGCACGGGCGCGCGATGTTTGCATTTGCTTTGCGGAATCTGTTCAGCCGCCCCGTGCGGACGGTGTTGGCGCTGTTGGGCCTGTCTGTCGCCATCATGGGAATGGTGGGGCTGTTCTCTGTTGCGGCCGGCGTGCAGGCGACGATGGACACCACGTTTGGTCGTGTTCCCGGCCTGCTCGCCATGCAACCCGGCGCGCCGTTCCCCCTGTTTTCGAAACTCCCCGCCTCGTGGGCCGATGAAGTCGAAAAATTTCCGGGCGTCCGCGTGGTGGGTCGCGAAGTGTGGTCACGGATCCAGCTTGTCGAAGGCAAAGTGACCTTCAACCCGCCGCGATTTCTGTTCGGTGCCGATGTCGAGAATTCCTCGCGACTGAAAATCAACGTCTATCGTGATGACATCGTGGAGGGCCGGTATCTGACCCCGGAGGATCGGGGTGCACTGAATTGCCTTGTGAGCAAGACGATTGCGGGCGAGTATCGCAAGACCGTCGGCAGCACGCTGCGAGTCGACGGATATGACCTCCAGATCGTTGGCATCTATGATACCGGTTCGCTGCTGCTGGATGTGGCAATCCTGGTTCATGGCGATGTCGCCCGCAAGATCGCGCAGTTCGATGAGGCGTCGGTGTCATCGTTCTACGTTGAACCCGATGGCACCGTGCCCGTCGATGAACTGCTGGCCAAGATCGAGAACCACTTTCGCGGACGCGGTCCGGCGGCGACGATGTCGCTTGGCTCGCTCTCGGGAGGCGGAGGCCAGGGTGGTCTCGCGGATCTAGCGCTCAACATGCTCGCGGGAACCGCTCCAAAGCCCGACAACGGTGCCGAGAAAACCGTCGATGATCGCGGGATCGAGATCCGCACGGCGCAGGAGTTCGGCCAGCGTCTTGCCAGCTTCACGTCTGAACTCGACATCTTTCTGTGGCTGATGAATCTCATCGGCGTGGTGATCGCGCTCCTTAGTATTCTCAACACGATGCTGATGAGCGTCTCCGAGCGGCTGATTGAGTTTGGCGTGCTGCGCGCGAATGGCTGGACGGGCCGGGACGTGCTCAAGCTGATTGTCGCGGAAAGTGCGGTGCTGGGGTTCTGCGGCGGTGTCATTGGCTGCGTACTTGGCATCCTCGGAACCTTCGCGGTGAACTGGTACTTCGCGTCGAAGATTTATCTGTATGCCAGCCCGCCGTTGCTGGTGGTGAGCCTGCTGTTCGCCGTAGTGCTCGGGATGATCGGCGGCGCTTACCCGGCGGTCATGGCGATCCGCATGTCACCGATCGACGCGATCCGGCGGGGGTGAGCACAGGTGATGGGTGGCAGGTGGTCGGCGATGGGCAGAGAATATTTTTCCTGCCACCTGCCACCTGCCTCCTGCCTCCTACCTCCTGTCACCTGTCACCTGTCACCTTCGTCATACAGCGGTCGGTGCCGATACGGTGTTTCGAGAATCAGAATTGCGAACGCCGTGACGTAGAGGCGGCCGCCGCGGTCGGCGTATTCGCGGGGCATGCCTTCGGGTTGATTGGGGGACCAGCTACCCCGGACATCCTGATCACCGCGGGATGATCCGCCGCTGATCTGATGTTTCACGATCAGATCACGCACCGGGGGAAACCACGACTGCCACGGTTCACCGCCGACGTTATGCAGCATCTGTGCGGTGTAATACCACCCGTAAAGATTCCGCTTTCCGGGACTCCATTCGGGCCGATTCTCCGGAGCGAGCAGGTAGCGGATGCCGTCCTGCATCGGCGGATAATCTCTGGCCCATCCGAACCATTGCCGGCACAAGAGTCCTTCGGCGGTCAGCGCCGCCGAAAACGTTTCCGCAGGATCGGTCGGTTCGTACTTGTACCGGCTGCCGCCGTGTTCCTGCACGCTGTCGATGAACGCGCTGGCGCGTTGAAAATCTGTCGTGGAGACTTCGATGCCCGCCATCCGCGCGGTGTGCAGCGCCATGAGTGCCCAGCCCGTGACCGACATATCGCCGACCATCGTCTTGTTGATCGGCCGATACTTCCAGCCGCCATAATCGGGATGCTGCGCGAACAAAAGATACTGCACGGCTCGCTCGGCCGGTTCCCGCAATGACGGATCGCCGGTGAGGACGATCGATTCGCAGAGGGCCATCGTCGCCATCGAGTGAGCGTAGAACGCGGGGGCTCGGCCCTCTTCCTGTCGCTGATCATGCAGATCGCCGGTGTCGGGGTCCTGCTGGCTGATGATCCACCGCAAGCCCTTCTTGATCACCGGGGCGTAGTCCCCTTTTTCCGCGGTGTACCCGGCTCCGAGAAAACAGAGCAGGGCCAGCGCCGTCGCGCCGGTGTCGGTGCGCATGTAGCGCGGCGCGGCGTCGGGATAACCACGGTGGAGTTCCCAGTTGCCGCTCGGCTGCTGCTGCCGCGCGAGCCACGCCAGACCGGCTTTCACGGCTCGTTGCGACCCATCGCTTCCCCCGAGGGCTTCGAGACCCGTTCCCCCTCCGCCCGCACCCGATCCGCCACCGACTCCGGCGAGGCCCACGCCGCGATTGCCGAACGCTCCCTGGCCCACATTCACCGGCTTCACACCGGGACCCGAGCCGACTGCGGGGGCGATCTCCGTGGGCGCTTTCTTCGCGGATCCTTGCCCCGGTGCTGCGGGGACAGTGTCGATATTGACCGGCAATCCGACGGGTTTGCGACGGTTTTTCGTGGTGGTCGGCATGTGCGACGAATCGAACCAGTCGGTGATGTAGGTGTCGACCGCTTCCTTGCGGGGAAGTTGATAGACCCACAAGCCGAGGGCGATCAGAATCACCGTGTGCAGCGCGACGCTGACCCCAACGCCCGTGCCTAGCGAAAACCACACCCGCCGCAGTTTTTCCTGCCACGTGAGCGAGCGCCACGGCGTTGCTGCAGAATCGACGTCGAGGCCGAGATTCGGTCCGCGCACGCGCTTCGGGCGCGGCTTCGGCGCTGACGGAACGCTGACGGGGAACTCAGACGACATGCCCGACGATTTTCGTGAAAAGAAGGATAGGAATCATCCAAGTGTAGGCGATCAGCATTCACGTCGCCACATGGAGAGCAACTCCAACAGGGATCATGCTGTCGTCCCGCGTGGGTGCCATGCTTGCAGATCTGGGCAAGCATGTCTGCTGCCCCGGTCACATGCTCCCCCCAAGCTGAGAGCATGGCACCCAAGTTCTTCACCTCACGT
The DNA here is from genome assembly GCA_035686985.1 of Planctomycetaceae bacterium. GTDB lineage: Bacteria > Planctomycetota > Planctomycetia > Planctomycetales > Planctomycetaceae > DSVQ01. The sequence goes on from DASRYX010000007.1 coordinate 11,384, forward strand.
GAACTGTCGAATGGAATCCAGCAATCCGCGCAGGTCTTCGATTGTGGTCAACGGGTTGATGATCGTGACCCGCATCGCGCCGACGCCGTCGAGCTTGGTCGCCGTGATGTAATAGTCGCCCGACTCCATCAGGGCCCGGCGGAGTTTCAATTGCCGCGTGCCGAGTTCCTCCAGCGGCACGTCATTCCACGTTGGAGGCTGATAACGGAAGACGACGATATTGCACTCCGGTTTGTGCAGCGGAGTGAAGTCCTCGCTGGCACGCAGTTCCTCGTAAAACTGTTGTGCGAGCGAGAACGTTCCTTCAACAAGTGTCCGAAAGAGTTCAGAACCGAACAGGCTCCAGACGCCCCACAGACCGAATCCCGCAGCCCGTTTGGTGCATTCCACGGTCTGCAGGCCGACATCGAACTCCGCCTGACCAGGATTCGACGGATCGAACAGGTACGGGGCATCCTGCCGGAACGCCTCAAACCGATGAACCGCATTCTTGTAGAACACAAACGCGCACAGTGCCGGGACGAACAGCATCTTATGGGCATCCCACACCACGCTGTCCGCGCGCGAGATGCCGTTCAGCAGAGGACGGTGCTGATCACTGAAACACGCCGCGCCGCCATGAGCCGCGTCGACATGCAGCCAGACGCCGAATTCTTCGCACAGGTCCGCAATCGGTTCAAGGGGATCAAAGGCACCGATCGGCGTCGTGCAGCAACTCGCGCACACGGCGATGACTTTTCGACCCGTGGTCCGCGCGTATTCCAACTCGGTCCGCAATGCGGCGGCGGACATTCTCCGTCGATCATCGAGCCCGACTTTGATCACGTTCCGTGTGCCGATCCCCAGCATTCCCGCCGCGCGGGCAATTGAATAGTGGGCATCGGCCTGCGTGAGAATCACCGGTGACGCGGACGCGTCCACGCCGTTTTCCCACGTATCGCCGAGGGCAACATTCCGTGCTGTCAGAAGCGCCGTGAAGTTGGCCAGCGAGCCGCCGTGGGTGATGAACCCGGCGAACGATCCCGCCGCAAACCCGAGTTGTTCGCCGAGCGCCGCGACGAGTGCCCGCTCGACCGCGGTCGCCCACGGTCCCATTTCGAAAACCGCCATCGGCTGATTCGTCACGCTGCCAACGGCATCACACAACCCGGCGATAGGCACCGGGGCCGGAACCTGATGGCCGATGTAATGCGGGTGGTGCAGGTTCTGTGCATGAGAGAGCATCGTCGCGATCATGCTCGACCAACGCTGATGCACTTCCTGTTCGCTCGCCGGCGCTGTTGTCTGCAGCCACTTTCTCGCGGCGGCGGTCATCTTGCTCGGGTCAAGTTCGGGTGTGACGCGGCCCTGTCTCGCGTGCTTCTCTTCGAGATAGGTTTCGAGCCATTCGCACAGCCGCATTCCGCACGCGGCGAAGAGTTCCGGCGAATACGCCGCCGATTTTAAGTCCATGTTGATGTCCATATCCCGGGACCAAGAAACACCCGGGCTTCTTCGGGTTCAGTCGCGAAACGCGAACGGTTCCGACGTGACATAGTAACCCGGACGCATCCCGACATTCACGAGCAGACCGAGAGCCAGGCACGTCGACAGCAGGCTGGAACCGCCGTAGCTCATCAGTGGCAACGTGATTCCTGCAATCGGGGCGATGCCGGCCGTCATGCCGGTGTTGATGATCGTCTGAGACGCGAGCAGCGTGACAATCCCGACAGCGATCAGCCGTCCATAAGGATCGCGTGTCGACGCCGCAATGTGCAGGCCTTTCGCAAAGAGCAGCGCATACAGCGACAGCGTCACAATCACGCCGCCGAGCCCCCAGCGTTCGCCAACCCAGCAGAAGACGAAGTCGGTCTGTCCCGCGGGCAAGTGATAGGCGTCGGGGTCTTCCAGCGGCATGCCCGAGCACTCGCTGCCCCACAAACCGCCGAGCGAATGCACGAGTTTCGCCTGGTGCTGATGGTAACCGTCTCCCTGCGGAGCCGGGCCGCCATCCCGCTGGTTGAACAGCGACGTGATCCGCGATTTCTGCTCGGCGGACATGCCCGTCCAGAAGACCGGCAGACACGCCGCTCCGAGGACCATCATCAACAGCAGATGCCGTGGCCGCGCCCCCGCAGCGAAGAGCATCGCCATCATCACGGGAATGAACAACATCGCCGAACCCAGATCGGGCTCCTTCAAAATCAACGCCGTTGGCAGCATCGTCATCAGGAACGGCGGCAACAGACCGGTCAGCCGGCGGAAGTGGTCCGCCGCCATCAGATAGTTGGCGAGCGTCATGATGCACGCGAGCTTGGCCAGTTCCGACGGCTGAAAGTCGAAGAAACCGAGCGGGATCCAGCACCGGGCCCCATTCCGCGGCGGCATCCAGAAAACGACGAGCAGTAGCGGCAGCGTCAGCAGAAACAGCGAATAGCTGTAGGGACGCCACCGCCGGTACGGGACCGCGGTCGCCAGCGTAAAGACCGGCACGCCGAGCAGGGCCCACGTCACTTGGCGTGAGAACAGATCCTGGCCGTCGGACAGCTCATCGGCCCGTTCGATGCCCGACAGCCCGATCAGCAGCAGTCCGACCGCGCAGCAGACGACCAGCCAAGGCACGCGCTGCGGCGTTTCTTCCCCCGTCCTCATAAATCCCCCACTTCACGCGGCGTTTTAGGGGAATCTGATCGCTGCGCGAAGGCGGTTTCTTCAACCTCGCGAAAACTGGGGCGTTTGCGCAAACCCCGCTGCTGAGATCAGGCGGCTGGCAGACTTCTCCGGAGTTTCCGTTCGTAGGGAATATTCGATCTGCCGATGTGGGTGAAAGACCTTGCGCGGAGATTCCGCGCGCTGGCGGAGTCATCTGTGAGAGCGGGGCGACTGCGAAGATTGGGAGCATTACTGGCGGCGATCGCATTAGCGATGCCGACCGGGGGGTGCCTTCGTCGTTATCTGCCCGATCCGGAACCGTCCCTGACGGTGGATCGTTCCCACTACGCCCATCTGACGCGGCAGATTGAGTACCCTGACGAGGCGACGCCGTCGGATGAGCTCCTCGCCGCGACGGTCCGCCCGGTCTCGCTGAGCAGTGAAGAGATACCAGACTATCTTGACCTGTCGCTCGAAGAGACGATGCACATTGCGCTGGCCGGCTCGCGTGTGTTGCGCGACTTGGGCGGGCTAGTACTGCGAGCGCCGGACACCATCCGCACGCAGCAGGACCCGTCGATTGCCTCGACGGACGCCCGGACCGGTGTGCAGGCCGCGCTCAGCGCCTTCGATGCCTCGTTCACGACGAGCAGTTCTTACGAAAACAACGACCGGGCGCTCAACAACGTTTTCTTTGGCGGCGGCACACGGTTATTGACGCAGAACTTCTTCGTTCAGCAGTCGCAGATCGCCAAGACCGCGGCGACCGGGTCGCAGTTCGCCGTGAAGAACTACACGCAGTACGACTTCAACAACGCTCCCGGAAACTTCGTTCCCGGCGCGTGGACCACCTGGTTTGATCTCGAAGCGCGACATCCGTGGTTGCAAGGAGCGGGGACGGACTTTAACCGCCTCGCTGGGCCGAATGCGACGCCGGGAAACATCAACGGCGTGGTGATCGCGCGGCTCAATGCCGACACCGCGCTCGCCGACTTCGAGACCGGCGTCCGGAACTTTGTCAGCGATGTCGAGAACGCCTACTGGGATCTGTACTTCGCTTATCGCGATCTCGACGCCAAAGTCGCAGCGCGGAATGCGTCTCTGGAAACCTGGCAGCGCATCCGGGCGTTGTACGATCAGGGCCGCCGCGGCGGGGAAGCCGAAAAAGAAGCCCAGGCCCGCGAGCAGTACTTCCGCTTTCAGGAAGAAGCCCAGAACGCGCTGCACGGCCGACTCATCGACGGCACCCGCACCAACAACGGCAGCTCCGGCGGGACGTTCCGGGGCACCGGGGGCGTGTATGTCGTTGAGCGCCGCCTCCGGTTGCTGATTGGCTTGCCGATCAACGATGGCAAACTGATCCGTCCGTCGCAGGAACCAATGCAGGTGCAGATGCTGTACGACTGGGAAACTAGCCTTGTCGAAGCGCTGTGCCGGCGGGTGGAACTGCGGCGTCAGAAGTGGCAAATCAAGCGGCGTGAAGCCGAACTCGCGGCGAACAAGAATTTCCTGCTGCCGCAGCTGGATACCGTCGGCCGTTACCGGTTCCGGGGCTTCGGCGACGATCTCTTCCCCTACAACGGCGTGCCGGGACGGTTCAACAATGCCTGGGATGACCTGATGTCCGGCGACTTTCAGGAATGGCAACTCGGTGTCGAGATGTCCTTTCCGATCGGTTACCGGCGGGCCTACGCTGCGGTGCGGCATTCGGAACTGCAACTGGCGCGGGAGCGGGCCCTGCTGCTCGAGCAGGAACGGGCCGTGGTCTACGACCTCAGCAATGCGATTGCGGATGTCGAGCGCGCGTACGAAATCGTCGAAACGAATCTCAACCGCCGACTCGCGGCGCGCGAGCAGCTCGCTTCGGTTCAAGCCGCATTTGATGCGGACAATGCAAGTCTCGATCTGCTGCTCGAAGCGCAGCGCCGCGTGGCGGAGTCCGATGTCGCATACTATCGCTCATTGGTGGAGTACACGCTCGCGGTGAAGAACGTCCACGTGGAGAAAGGGACTTTGCTGGACTTCAACCAGGTCCTGCTGCAAGAGGGCGCGTGGGCGGACCGGGCCTACGAAGATGCCCGCGTGCGGGAATCGTGGCGGGGTCCACCGTCGCAGTATGACTCGCCGAAAACGCCCGCTCCCACCGTCAGCCGCGGTGTCTTCCCGCAATTGATTCCCACGCCGGTCATTCCACCGAGCGCCGCCCCAGAAGAAGGGGCCGGCATCGCGCGACCGGATCTCTCGCCGTGAGCTGCATCTAAAGTCTCTGCAGAAGACTGGCCTCCGCGGCCAGAATCGCGGCGCTGATCATCAGTGAGAGCACCAGCAATCCGACCGTGATCAATCCCGAGAAGATCCGGGCCACATAGCGCGATTCCGGCACGCGATGGAACGTGGCGAAGGCGAGCACATCCAGCGTTGAGAACGACACCAAACCAAACAGCGGGATGTACCAGTAATTAACCATGAGATCACTGAGGTTGATCAACAGCATCGCCATCGCCGGCACCTCCATGCCGAAGTCGATAAACAGCCCCTTCACCTTGGGTACGATCAAGTAAAGGTAGATGATTCCCGCCAGACCGATTCCGCCATGCGCGATGACCTCGCACACCGAGGCAACACCCGTCGATCGCAACCAGATCGCAAGAACACCGAAGAGCAGTAAAACGCCCAACGCGACCATGACAAACAGCAGCGACGAAAATTGCAGCGACGCCATAGCAGAATTCCTCTAAACGCAGACAGTCTGGTTCGTTCACAACGGTCAATCACGGTCGACGGATCAATGTCACCGATGCACTCGCGGTCGTGTTCACTCTGCCGTATGATTCGTTGCCCGGAGACATCATCACGGATTTTGCGGAGCAGGGGCATGGTTCGCTGCGTTTTTTTCACCACGTTTTCGCTGCTGATGGCGGGCGGTCTCCCGGCGGCTGACACGCCGAACAAGTGGGAAGCCGAGATTGCCAGGTTCGAAAAGCAGGACGCCGCAATGCCGCCCGAAAAGGGACAGAACCTGTTCGTCGGCAGCTCCAGCGTCCGCATGTGGAAGCTCAAAGAGAGCTTTCCGGAACATGTCTGTATCAACCGCGGGTTTGGCGGATCGCAGCTGAAAGATGTCGTGCAGTTCGTCGATCGGCTCGTCATTCCGCATGAGCCGCGCGTCGTGGTCCTGTACGCCGGGGACAATGACATCGGCGCGAAGCGCACAGCAGCGGACGTGCATGCCGACTATCGTAGATTCGTCGATCGCGTCCGCGAAAGGCTTCCGCAGACGAAGATTGTGTGGGTCTCCATCAAGCCGAGCGGCAAGCGCTGGGCCCTGCGTGAAGAAGCGATGGCGGCCAACGCGTTGATCCAGAAAGACATCGCCGCCGGGAAGGGTGATGTGTACATCGATGTCTGGGCACCGATGCTCGGCGACGACGGGCTACCGCGGCCGGAGCTGTACCTCGCGGATCAGCTCCACATGACACCGGCCGGTTACGCCGTCTGGAACAAGCTCGTCGAACCGCATCTGTATTCGGGAAAGTGACCGATGCGTGTCGCCGAGCTGACCGTCTTTTCGGTGCGGATCCCGTTCAAGAAGAAGATCACGCATGCATCCCACTCGCGGACCGATACCGATTCGCTGGTGGTCCGCTGCCGATTGACCGATGGCACGGAAGGCTGGGGCGAAGGGTTGCCGCGGCCGTATGTCACCGGGGAGAATCTCGACCAGGCGTGGGACGTCATTCGAGCCACGGATCTCGCCGGCCAACTCGGCGGCGACTGGGGTGACCTCGCGAGCAGCGTCGAACGCTTGCAATCATTCGACGTTCAACGCCGCAGCGATGACGACCGCGGCTGTTTTGGCAACTCCGCGCGGTGTGCGATCGAACTCAGCGTTCTCGACGCGATCTGCCGGGCACATCAGCAGCCGTTATCCGCGGTGACGGCGCTGGTGCCGATGACCGCAGCGATTCGCACCCAGGTCGACCGGGTCCGGTACAGCGGCGCGTTCACAGCGATGACGCCGTGGAAGCAGATCAAGCGTGCCGTGCTGATGCGCGTGTTCGGGTTTCATCAGGCGAAAGTCAAAGTCGGTGTCGCTGGGGTTGATGACACTGCGTTGCTCAAGCGGATCCGCAGCTGGTTAGGCCGCAGCGTCGACATTCGCATCGATGCCAACGAAGCGTGGACCTGCGCCAGCCTGCAGGAAAAACTCGACCCGCTGAAACCATTCGGCATCACGGCGGTCGAGCAACCTGTCCCGCATGCTGATATCAACGGCCTGGCGGCGATCCGACCGCAACTCGGCGTGCCGATCATGCACGACGAATCGCTTTGCAGCGAGATCGACGCTCGCCGGGCGATCGAGCGCGGCACGTGCGACCTGTTCAACATCCGCCTGTCAAAATGCGGTGGTTTTCTGCCGTCCCTGAAACTTGCCGCGCTGGCCCATCAGGCCGGGTTGGGATACCAGTTGGGTTGCCAGGTGGGGGAAACCGGCATTCTGTCCGCAGCAGGGCGACACTTCGCGATGACTGTCAAGAACATCCGCTACCTTGAAGGCAGCTACGACCGCTTCCTGGTCGCCGAACGACTGACGGAAGAAGATCTGACATTCGGCTGGGGTGGCTATGCCCCCGCGTTAACCGGCCCGGGGTTGGGCATCACGGTCGATCCCGCGGCCCTGCAACGTGTGATGTTGAAGGAAGAGACGTTTCCGATCACGTCACGCTGACAAGCCCGGAGCGCGAGCGACGGGTTCTTGACGACCGTAGAAATGCACCCGTCGCTAGCGCTCAGGGCACATAGAGGCGATTCAGAAGAACTCGTCGTCCGCAAGCAGATCGCCTTCGGTGAGGACTTTTAATCCCGCCTCTTCCAGCGTCTTGACGGCCCGGTCGACATCATCCACATACAACGCGGCGGCCGATTTGCCCGCACGGTTGTAGCGCAGCACCTGCGTGTGGTGGATGTTGATTTCGGCCTTCATCAGTGCCGTGCAGACGGTCGCGAACGGCATCTCGTCATCGGGAAGTTCTACGCCGATGATGTCGCTTTCGCTGAACAGGAAGTTCGAAAGTTCCAGCTTTTCCCGCGCCCGATCGGTGTTGTTGACAATCAGCCGGACGTTGGCGAAGTCGACAGAATCGACGATGGTCAAACCGAGGACGCGGACGTCCATCGTCTCGATATGCCGCATCAACTGGTTTAACCGACCGACGCGGTTTTCCAGGAAGACACAAAACTGCCGCAAACACGGCCAGTTCTGTCCTTCGAGCGTTTCCGGGGCGGCGAAATCGCCATCGTCGCCGTGATTGTCCATTCCTCGACCTTCATCCGATCCTGCGGTCATCCTGAGCTGCCGAAACCGGCACTCTAGGGAAAAGCCGGTAACCGGTCAATTGGGAGTCGGAGGTGGTGGATAGTTGTCAGTGGATAGTGGTTAGTTGCAACGACAAACTGGCCTTTCTCCAACTGACCACTGACAACTGACCACTGACGCTTGGCCCTCAACACTTTGACGCCAAACGGTTACGATAAGCGTCCAGGAACACCTTGACGAAAGACCAACGGATGGTTCGCGACTTTGTGCATGAGAGTTTGTCCCACGACCCGATTCACGGGTACATCCCGTTCATTGCCAAGTCCGGGCTGCCGGCCGGTGAAGTCGCCGAGCAGGAGATCATCGATCATCCGTGGGTCCAGCGGATGCGGCAGATTCACCAGCTACAGACCGCCTGGTGGGTGTTCCCGTCCGCCGAGCACATGCGGTTCCAGCACATCCTCGGGGCAATGCATCTGGCATCGCTGGCGATCGAACACTGGTATGACTCGCTCGCCGATTCCTGCCCGAACGTCCCGTCCCGGGCGTATGTCGAATCGCTCGTCCGCATGGCCGCGTTGCTGCACGACGTCGGCCACGGACCGTTCGGGCACTTTTTCGATGATCACTATCTCGAGCAGTTCAACCTCACGCATGAAGACATCGGCGGCGTGATCATCGAGAAGGAGCTTGGTGACCTGCTGCGCCACATCCGCCGCAATCCGCGCGGGCAACTGCAGCCGCTGGAAGAACTCGAACCGAGCCAGATTGCGTGGCTGATCCGTCGCCCCAAACGCGGCGTGAAGAACGAAGAAGGACATCCCGACTGGTTGCGGAAACTGCGGTCGCTCTTCAGCGGGATCTACACCGTCGACAACATGGATTTTGTCCTGCGCGACGCGTACATGACCGGGATCAACACCAAGGCGTTCGATCTCCATCGCATCCTGCACTACACGTTCTTCACGCCGGCAGGATTGACCATTCATGCCCGCGGCTTGCCGACGCTGATCAACTTCGTGGAAACCCGCGCGAACCTGTTCCGCACTGTCTACTTTCACCGCACGGTTCGGGCGTTGGACCTCGCGCTGGAAGATCTCTTCCGGGAGACGATGCAGCACCTGTTTCAGGGCAATCCGCTCGACAACCTCGGAGCGTACCTGCAGCTGACCGAGTCGTCGTTCCTGGTGGATGTGCAGCGGTGGCCCACCTCAGGCGAGCCGGAATTGCGCGATCTTGGTCAGCGCTGGCGGCAGATTCTTTCCCGGCAGGTGCAATGGAAGATGGCGTCGGAAAAGACGCTGAACTTTCACTCCGGCATGGCCGAACGGACTTCGATTTTCTCTGCGCCGGATTTGATCCTGCAGCGCGTGCGCAAGCGGTTGCCCGAGGAGTTGCAAAGCCTGCCGTTGAAGATCGATGTCGCCCGTCATTACCACCGGCCGAGCGGTCGTCTGCCCGCGGGGGGCCAGAATTTCCTGCTCGATCCCGCGGTGGGAACGCCGCAGGAACTCAGCGATGACGATCTGTTTCGTGCGCTGCCGATGAGCTTCTGTATCTTCCGCATCTACTCGCAGGATCATCGCCACGACGCAATTCTCAACGAAGCGCTGAACGCCGTCCTCGGTGATGTTGTCGACGCGAAGACCAACATGTGAGAAGTCGAGAGCCTAGAGCGGAGAGTCTAGAGCCGGAAGCGGCTTACCGTTTGGCAGGGTGCCATGCTTGCAGCCTTGGGCAAGCATGTTCCTTCTGATCAAAGTGCTACGCAGACCACGACCGGCCATGTGGTGCCGGGACCGCGCTCGGTTCGGCGAACGTCGACGTTCCGGCGGGTGGAGTCGCGGTTTCCTGCATCAACCGTTCGCCGAGGGCGACCCAGTTGTCACGATGCAGCAACAAAATGCGCATCGCATCGAGCAGAGTTTTCGAGTCCCGTTCCAGATCGCCGACGGTGAGACTGCGGTAGACAAATCCGAACAGCCCGCGGAATGATTCCACCAGTTCCGGTGCCATCTCGGGGTTCAAGCCGGAGATGAGTTCCGCCACGCATTCACGGGCCTTGCCGAGGGCCCGGTCGAGTTCTTCCCATTCTTCGGCGGCGAGCATTTCGATGCCGCGGCGGGTGTTCCGCAGTGCGGCGTCCACCACCATCAAGTGCAGCCGATGCGGCGTCGCCGTCATCACCTGCGTTTCCAGATATTCCGCGGCGAGCGACACGGTCATTCCTTCGAAAGACATCACGGTGCAGGGATCAGGGTGAGTTATCAGCTGCTGGTGCTGGCCCGCAGGTTGGCGAGTACGCTCGTCAGCGACGTCAGCGTTCCCTGCTGCGACTGCAGGCCGCTGATGATGGTTTCCATGCGGACGAACTTCAGCTCGAGACGTTGACGCCGTCCCGCGAGTTGCTCGTCATACTGCGCGACGCGCGTCTGCAGCGAGGTCACGGTCTTGCCCATGCCGTTCAGTTCCGCCGTCAGCGTTCCGGTGGTGGCATCGTTCAATTGATCGAGCGCGGTCTTAAAGGATTTGGCGAAGCCCGTGTTGGTGTCCGAGAACATCGTCCGGACTTCGTTCGGATTGTTCTGCAGCGCGGTCGTCAGCTTGCTGGAGTCGAAGGTGAGCTTGCCACCGGCGGTCAGCCGCACGCCGACATCCGCCAGCGACTTGACCGCCGCTGTTGGCGACCCGTTGACCTTGTTGATCAGGGCGTTGAACTTCAGTTGCAGGTTCAGCGGTGTGGTGGAGCCTTGCAACACGCCGCGTTTCTGTGTGGCGGTGTCGAACTTTGTGAGGTCCGCGGCTTTATCGATGTAGGCGTTGTAGGATGTCACAAAGCTTTGCAACGCCGTCTGAATCTTTTGCGTGTCCGACGATGCCACGACGGTCGCAGGCGATGTCCCGACCTTCAATGCGGTCACGTCCAGACCGCCGACCGCATTGGAGAACGTGTTGTTCGACGAGGAGAGGATGGTGGCGGCCGAGTCCTGACCACCGATCCGCAAGAGGGCATCGCGACCCAGATCCGCGGTGTCCAGGCCCAGATTCAGCCCGGAATCGTCCACTTGGAAGCGGCCGCCGTCACCCGTCGTCGTCGATTGAAGCGCCAGTCGAAACCCATTCAACGCCGCGCCGGTCGACTCGACGGTGGCCCGCAGCGTTCCCCCCACGGCACTGATCCGCGAGGCGATCGTGGTCAGTGAGTCGGTCGCCGCGACATTCACCACAATCGCCTGCTGAGCGTTGATGCGCTGTTTGCCATCGGTACCCGTGGTCGCGGCGGTGGTCAGCCGCAGATCGGCCGCAGTTCGCCCGCCGAGTTCACTGACGGCGAACGTCCCGGTCCCGCCGGAATTGTCGATGAGCTCGATCCCATCGCCCGTGGAGTTCAGCTTCGCCGTGACCGCCAGTCCGGAGGCGTTGATCTTGTCGAGCACATCGCCGACGGTGCGTGATGTCGCCGTGATATTCACAATCGCGGTGTTGCCGGCGGAGTCGGTGATTTTGAACGAGCCGGACGATACGCGATTGCCTGCGAGCGTGTAACGGTCGAGGCTCGTTGCTGTGTTCACGTTCTGAATGTTCAGCGCAGTCGTTGTCGTCTGGTTGCTGGCACCGTCGAAGGTGATTCCCAGATCCGCGGCGAGGGTTCCGGTTCCCGCATCAGCGACAATCAGATTCGAGGTGGTGCTGCCCGAGGTGTCGCGGATCACGATCCCGGTGCCATTGGCCGACAATTCCGCCCGCAATGCCAAAGAGGATTGATTGATCGACCCCAGAACATCGTCGAGTGTTTCAGCGGCGGACAGATCAATGGTCGCGGTGGCCCCGATTCGATCCGTGAGGTTCACCGATCCGAGTTCCGTGATTCCCTGACCGCCGCGCAGATTCTTCAGCAGGACTGAATTCAATCCCGCGACCAACCGGCCGCCGGTCACCGTATTGCCACTCGCCGCGCGGTTCAGTCCCAGGACTTCGACGGCGTTGCTGCCGGAGAGATTCTCGACCGACAACGTCCCGGTTCCGGTGGTGTTGTCGGTGATCACGATGCGGTCGTCGACCAATGCGGCGGTGAAGGTGTTTCCGGTCTCTCCCGCGGTGTTCAACTTCGCGAGCACATCGTGCACGGTGTTCGCGCCGTCGAGATTCACCTCGACTTGCGTCCCGGACGCGAGATTCACGCGCAGCTCGTTGGCATCCGCGATCGTTCGCAGACCATTGCCGTCATTCAGCAGATTCAGCGTGAACTGATCGGTCACCCGCAGGACCGTCTCGCCGGACAGCGTGTCCGTATTGACGGACTGCAGTAATCCGAGGTCTTTCGCCGTCTTCCCGGACCCGACTTCGGTGACGGCGAACGCGCCCGCTTGTCCGGTGGTGTCCTCGAGAATGAACTGGCCGCCACTGACGGAAGCCGTCACGCCGACGGCGGCGTTGTTGATCGCGTCGAGGACGTCTTGCGAAGTGACAGCGTTCCGCAGATCGACGGTCGCGGATTTCCCACTGCGGTCGGTGATCTGGATCTGTCCGCGGCGGATGCCCTGGCCGTCGTTCAACAGATCGAGCTTCACCGGCCGGGAGAGCGTACTGCCCCGCCGCACCGTGACCTGCCCGGTCACCCCCAGCGCGGAGTTGGCATCGCTGTAACCCTTCGAGACCACGCGATGGGAGGTCGCCAGCTGAATCGCCTGAAACTGATACGTGCCCGCGACTGAACTGGCTTTGGTGCTGACAGCGACCTGGGCCGAGTCCGAATTCTGGATCGCGAGGCTGGAGAAGGTGTTGCGGTCATTCAGCGCGGCGACCGCACTCGAAATTCCTAGCAACTGCGCCTGCAACGTCCCCAGGCCGGCCTGAGTCGCCTGCAGCGAAGCGATGCGGGATTCCAGCCGGGCTGCGGGCGCACGATCCGCCTTCATCAGGGCGTCGACGAGCGACCCGATGTCCAATCCACTGGCTAAGCCGGTTGTCGAACGGATTCCAGTCATCGTGAGCGGAGGCACTCCTTGTGATTCAAGATCGGATCTTCAGCCCGAGTGTCCACACGGAAGTCGCTTTTGAAACAGGTGACAAAACTCGGCTGGGTTTGCCGATTAGAACGGATAGGCAGAGTTCGCCGAGATTTCTGTAACTACCGATACCGGAAGCGTTTGGACGGGGAAGACTAGGAAGAGTGGACCGCCACCTGGTCGGATACGTGTTCGTGTGTACCGCATTTTGCCCGCCGGCTATATTGACAGATTTTGACGCAAGGGCTTTAATGAGAACTTCATGTGATCATCATCGCCGGAATGTGGGTCATTCCAGCGATGGAATTCGGGTCGGAACGTTCGCTGGGCCGTCTGCTCACGCAGACGGGAGAAACGTCCGATTCGAAGATCAGTTGGGTGGTGTTTCTACTGGGTGAACCTTCGAGGCCGCTCACGCTTTAGCTGCATAGCAGTGATTTCCTGCGAATGCCGGTTATTCGTGAGAGTTCCTCGAACCGATACAAACCGATGAAAGAGTCGCGCCTGCCTTTCCAGCTTGAGTCTGTGTAAGTCGCACCTCTGTCATCGCGAATTGTCGGAAGTAATCGTCGGATCGTACCCGAACACGCGCGCGGCCATCTGTGGCTTCGCGGTGGGAACGCAGGGATTGCGGGTATGAGGTCGATCGGTCGTTCCGGGGCGGATTGCCAACGAACGAGACGATGGGTCAAGGTCGTGCTATGACGGCATCGCAAGCGGTCCCGCGAATCGTCGTAACCGGGGTGGGAGTGGTTTCCCCCATCGGCATCGGACACGAAGCGTTCTGGCAAGCCCTGCTGGACGGACGCTCCGGCATCGACACGCTGTCCGCGTTCTCCGCGGATGGATTGCCCTCACCGCTCGCCGCGGAAGTCCGCAATTTCGTTCCCGAAGACCACATCTATAACAAGAAGTTCCTGAAGGTCATGTCGCGCGATATCCAGCTGGGTGTTGCCGCGGCGTCCATGGCCATGAAAGACGCTGGACTGCCCCCGGGGTCCGTTGATCCCGAGCGGTTGGGCGTCGACTTCGGTGCCGGCCATATCTCCACGCCGCCGAATGATCTCGCCGAAGCCGCCCGGAGTTTCGCCGCTGATGTCGAAGGGGGCCTGGCCCGGTTCGCGGAAGACGGCCTGGGACACATCGGGCCCCTGTGGCTGCTGAAACAACTGCCGAACATGCCTGCGTGCCACGTCGCTATCGAGCACGACGCCCGCGGCCCGAATAATACGATCACTGCGTGTGAGTCGTCCGCATTGCTGGCCCTGGCGGAAGCAATTCGCGTGATCCAGCGTGACGCTGCCGACGTGATGATCGTCGGGGGCTGTAGTTCGCACATTACCCCGATGGAAATCGCCCGGCTGAATGTCTCGGAATCGTTGACCCGTGTTGACGATCCGCATCTGGCCTGCCGGCCGTTTGATCGTGATCGCGACGGAACAGTCGCCGGTGAAGGAGCCGGCTCGTTCGTGCTGGAACGGTACGAGCATGCGGTGCGTCGCGGTGCGACGATCTACTGCGAAGTCGTCGGAGTCGGTGCCGGCTGTGACGGCTCCTCCGCCGAGAACCGCATGGGTGGCGTCGGCCTGATGCGGGCCATTCAAAACGCGTTGCGACAATCGAACCTGACGCCGCGTGATCTCGGCCACATCAACGCCCACGGCAAAGCCACCCGCAAAGACGATATCGCCGAAGCGATGGCGTACCATTCCGCTCTGGGCCAGGTCGCTGAGCGGATTCCGGTCACGGCGCTCAAGAGCTACTTCGGACACTTCGACGCCGGTGCTGGAGCGGTGGAACTGGTAGGCAGCCTGCTGGCGATGCGGCACGGAGTCCTGCCGCGAACGCTCAATTACCGTCATCCCGATCCGTACTGTCGTCTGAACATCGTTCATGACGAGCCGCTGTGGATGACGAATCCGGTCGCGCTCAGCGTCAACCGGACCCGTGTCGGCCAGAGCGCCGCCGCCGTTATTCGCGCTGTCTAGCGCGGCGGATGAGCCTTCGCAGAAGGCGTTTATCTCATTTGCCTGTGAATTGAGACAGATTGATCGAATTCCATTGATTCAGATCGACTGTCGGATATGATCCGGGCGCACCTCATGTGAATTTTCCGTGAGTCCGCTGGCTGAGACGGGCGCTCACAGCCATCGCGGGGTTCCCCCAGTTCGTTTCGATCGTAACCATCGTCTCGGAACGGACAACTTGCGCCCTGCATATGAACACAAGAGAGTGCACGGGCCATGCGCATCTTGGTGGGGTGGGACGATGCGTCTCAAGGCGAGACCATCGGGTTAATTCTGAACATTGACGACACCGAGGCGGTGGTCGCGATCTGTCCTGAACAGCTGCTGGAACTCGCGAAGAGTGACCAGCAGTGGGATGTCATTCTGCTCGCCATTGGCGCGCCCGATGTCAACAACAGCCTCGAGCTCTTCCGCCAACTGCGGAAACTGCTGCCGGAAATTCCGGTCGTCGGCGCGTGCGATCCCTCCGACGTCATTCGGATGGCCCGGTTCCTGACGCAGGGCATGAAGGCCTATGTGCTGCGGGACTCCAGCAACGATTTCATTTTCCTGCTGCACGCCACGCTGTCGAACACGGTGGAAGCGGTTCATGCTGAGCGTGAGCGAGAGATCGCCGAGAAGCTCCGCGAGGAAATCGATTCCGTCCGCAAGCTGCAGGAATCGATCATTCCCGCGGATGTCGTCAGCCCCGAGGGGTACCGCATCGTCGCGCGGTATGAGCCCTCACAGATCCGCGTCTTCGGCGGTCAACCAGTAGTGATGGCGGGCGGAGACTACTACGAAGTCTTCCGCATTGATGACGACCACACGATCGTACTCGTTGGCGATGCCTCCGGACACGGCATGAAAGCGTGCATGTCGATCATGACGATGCACACGCTGATTTCGATGATCCGCAGCGAAGGTTACGAGGATGTCGCGGGCTTTGTTGCGAAGGTCAATCGCCGGCTCTGCGAACAAAGCTTCATTCAGAACGGCGGCGGATTCATCACCGTTTTGTACGGCGTCTTGAACACGCGGACGCATCAGTTTACGTGGACATCCGCCGGGCATCCGATTCCGTTGCTGATGAGTCGCAGTGATGGCACCGTCACCCCACTGGGCCCCCACGAAGCGGGTGGATTGCCGCTGGGGCTCTATGAAGAAGCGGAATACGAAACGAACGTCGTCGATCTTCCCAGCGAGTCGCGGCTGCTGATCTACACCGATGGTGTGATCGAGGCCTTTGGCGACGTGAACGGTCAGCATGCGGAGTTCGGCGTCGACGGCGTCATGCGGACGCTGTGCCAGCATCGTTGTGCGAACGTTGACGCCTCGCTGCAGGCGCTGTTCGACGACTCGCAGGCGATCACCAACGGCGCCGGTCGCCATGACGACACGTCCGTCGTGCTGATCGACCGACTCTGAACAAGTCTCTTCGTTACTTCAATCGCCGCAAGACATCAAGTGCCTTGGCTTCGAACAGCGCTTGCCACTCGGGTGCGAGCAGGCAATCGCTGTCTTCCTGCGCGCCGCCGACATTCTGCAGTTGCTCGGCGGTCGGGGCGTAGTAGATGTAGCCGTTCGTGTAGCCGGCGACGAACGTATTGGCATCCTTCGCCGCCTGCTTGATGTTCAGCCCGATCTGCACGGTCAACTCGCCGGGGAAGGTGACCAACGAGAAGTCGCCGACACGCACACCGACGACTTCCGTATCGAGCGTGCGGCTGCCGGCGGCGATGTTGCGGGCCTGATGCTTCTTGAGCAGCGCGAGATTGATCTGCAGCCGCGTCAACTGTTCCATCGTTTCGATGTTCTTGATGTAGTCCTCGACGTTGCGGCGGTTCTCCGCGTCCAATTTCTCCAGGTCATTCCGCTGGATCTGCTGCTCGTGCAGATAGCGGTGTGAGTAATACGACGGAAACGGATTCGCGAGCCGCTGCTTCACCACCAGTGGCAGGAACGTTTTCAGATTGAGACTGGTCCCTTTGAGGGACTGGACCAGTCGCGTCTGCTCGGCTTCAACCGCGGCAATGCGCTCGGCATTGTCGGCGCGCGGAACGGCCAGGGTTTCGTTGATCCAACGCAGCGGGGCACCATCGCGACAGGCAACCTTCTTCGCGGCTCGCATCGCACTCAGTCCCAGCTGATTGCCGAGCGGCTCAGCATCGCGCGGTTCATCGACCTGCTTATACCGGATCGGATTCACGTCGCCGCCACAGCCCTGCAGGAACAACGCCACGGTCCCGTCACCGAAACTGTCTTCCAGCACCTGCGAGGCAAAACCGGTCATATCCGCAGTGTTTCCGCCGCTGGGGACACCCTGAATCGGATGGCACGCGAAGTTATAAACCACAGCGAGCGTGCGGCCGTCCAGACGATCGAGCCGTAACAGTCCGATGTCGGGATCAATGGGACCGGCGCCGACAACTTCATCATCCGGCGGCAGCGAATAGGCATGTCGAACGTCGGCCTCCCGACCGCTTTTGAGTTTCAGCCGGCGATTCTCCATGATCCGGTTTTCATGGCCGCGTCCAACTCCGACCCGCACGGGAACGAGGTTCTGAGTCGCCTGGGTCACGGCCGCCACCGTACGGGCATCAATGTCGGCACAGACACGTCCGTGGCAATGACTGGCGTTGATCAGAATCCGCTGCGGATCGAGTCCGATGTTCGTCTTCAGGGCCGCGCGAACCTTGGGGAGATAATCGTTGGAGATGTAGCCAATCTCCCCAATCGCGACGGCGTCCACGGTCAAAATGGCCACCGTCAGATCGCCGTCACGTAGAACCAGCGCTTTGACAAACAGCGGGTCGTTGACCGGGCCGTTCTCGCGATCGGTGACATCCACCTTGGCGACGCCGGCGTGCAATGCCGCATCGACTTCGTGCGGTATTCCCAGTGTCAGCACGGTCAGGACGATGATCCAGGAGCAGGCTTTCGCGATTGGCATGAGTCGGTTCCCAAGGTTCCGTCGTTCATCACGAGCGACGTAGCATAAGACGAAACACTTCCGTCAGACAACGATGTGAGAGCGCTGGAGTCTTGACACCGCGAGGCCGGTTCTTGACGCTGCTGTCATGGCAGCGCAGGAACCTACGGCTGATGCAGATCCCACGGTCGTGGCGCGATCGGGGCCGCTAGAGATCGTCGCGCGTGGTGTCGTGGAAGGCGTGCTCTCGGGGCGGCATCGCAGTCCGTTCAAGGGGGCGAGCGTCGAGTTCGCGGAGCACCGCAGCTACAGCGTCGGGGATGAGCCCCGCCACATAGACTGGCGGGCGGTCGCCAAGACCGGCGAATACTTCGTCAAGCAGTTCGAAGAAGAGACCAGCCTGCGGGCTTATGTCCTGCTGGATGTTTCAGGCAGCATGGCGTATGCGGGCGAGCGGCTCAGCAAGTTCGACTACGCCCGTGTGCTCTCCGCCGCCTGGACGTATCTGTTGCTGCAACAGCGCGACGCCTGCGGACTGGCGGTCTTCGATCGCGTTCTGCAGCACTGGAAGGAACCGTCCACCTCGGCAACCACGTTTCTCGAGTTGATGCAGACCCTGCACTCGATCACACCGGGCGGTGAAGGTTCGCTCGCTCAGATGTTGCAGACCCTGCAGCCGCGTTTCCGTCGACGGAGTCTGCTCGCACTTTTTTCCGATGGATTCGATGACGTCGAAGCCGTGCTGGCCGCGTTACGGACCTGGCGGGCCGCCGGTCACGATGTTGTGTTCTGGCAGATTCTCGCCCCGGAGGAGGAAACGTTTCCGTTTCGCCGACCGGTCACGTTTCGCAGTTTCGAAGACAGGACAAATCAGGCGCAGGGTGATATTGCTCAGCTCCGCGCGGAGTACCTGCGCAACTATGCGGCGTTCGATCAGCGCCTAGAACAGGGTCTCGCCGATCTCGGTGTTGACCGCGTCAAATGCCTGACGTCACAACCCTTCACGCAGGTGCTGGGCGGTTATCTGGAACGACGGAGCGCCCGCAGGCACCGACGATGATCAGAACATTCCCGCGAGAGACGAGATAATCGACGCCGCGGGTTCAGCGGGGGCGGCTCCGGTCCACATCGTGGAAATGCCTTCCCACAGGATATACCCGTTGGCGGCGAGTAATACCGACGCCGCGAGGATGCTCATCGTCGCGAGCGCGCCCCAGCCTTTTTCCTTCGGCTCTTTCTTCGCCGCGACGATCGGCGCTTCGAATTCCTCCGACAGCATGTCTTCGGACGGCGCTTCATCGAACTCGGCAAACGACTCGTCCGATGCTTCGAGCACTTCCGCTTCTTCGTCTTCGAAGATGGCGTCCGTTTCCGCGTGCGTGTCGGGAGTCATCTGATCGAGATCGTCGACGACCTCGAGATTCTCGATGGTCGCGCCGGCGGCAATGGCGCCGCTGAAACCAAGCGGGTCGCGTTTCTTCGGCTTCGGCTCGTCTTCGTCGTCATCGATCCCGAGCAGGGTCGGCATCGTGGCACTGTCGTCATCGCCGCCGAGCTGGAAGGGAGCCGTGGTTTCCAGCTCGTCTTCCGAAGGAGTCGCTGCCCGGGACTCGTCGGCCAGACCAAGATCGAAGTCTTCGTCCGGGATGTCGAACATCGCCTCGGTTTTGTCGAGCTTGCCTGGCTTGCGCGACGGTTCCTCGACGCTGATGCCGCTGTCCGCGGAGAGGGTGATTCCGCTGTCCCCGGCGTCGAGCGTGATCCCACTGTCACCGACATCCAGCGAGATCCCGCTGTCGCCGGTATCGAGAGTGATCCCGCTGTCCCCGGTATCGAGGGTGATGCCGCTGTCCGCTTCGTCGAAGACGCTGCTGCCGGGATCATCGATCAGCATGCTGCTGTCGCCCGACTTGATCGACGATTCATCGAGCTTTAGGGCACTGTCGCTGGAAATGTCGAAGGTGCTGTCGGACGCCGCGGGAATCTCCATCGTGACTTCGGTATTGCGCGGCGGCAGACTGATGCCGTCGTCTTCTTCGAGTTCGATTTCCTGTGTATGACCGTCGCCGGTGTCGAGCGAGATGCCACTGTCGGCGGCCGCCATTTCGAACGACGACAACGTTTTCACATCGCTGTCCGAGCCTTCCGGACCGAGACCGGCCAGCTTGCCCGTCGGAATGGTTTTCACGTCGCTGTCTGTCCCGGCGGCGGGCGCGGGGAGTTCAAAGGACGAGAGTGTTTTGACGTCGCTGTCGGAGGTTTGTCCGGTGATCTCGCCGGAGGCTTCGCGCTCTGAGAGCGTCTTCACATCGCTGTCCGATTTCGCGGCTGCGAGCGGTGCGCTCAGGCCGGAAATCGTTTTGACGTCGCTGTCCGAAGTGTTGCCGGTGACGATTTCGTCGGACCGTCCCAGGCGGATTTCGCTGTCGCTGTAGTCGGACTCCACCGGCTCCAGCACCACGTTCACTTCGCTGGACGAATCATCGCCTTCGTCATCGGTAAACTTCGGCAGCAGGCCCGCGTCCTTGCCGCTGGTGATCATCGTCGGCTGTTCGGCCATCGCCTCTTCGTCGAGTTCCAGGAAATCGACGGCACTGGAGCCCGAGCCTTCGTCGGCGAAGGTGAGGACATCGGCAACGCCTTCGTCACCGACGACCGGAAGTTCTTTCGTCGGGCGGATCAGCTTCTCACGCACCAGACGATCGATGTCATCCCGACGGAACTTGTAGCCCCCGCGATCGGCGAGCGCCTTCAGAGAACCGTCTTTGACAAGGCCCCCGAGAGCGGCTTCGTCCACGCCGTACAGCTCGACAACTTCTTCGACGGTCAGGAATTTCTTGGTCGTCACGATGGATGTCTCGCAGAAAAGCCGGGAGAGGGGGGAGCGAAAGCACCAACCCGGTGAGCGCGGAAACCGCGGGATTCACCACCCTAAAGATACCCTAAATCTTGGGAGGGTCGGCCGCTAGGGGAATTCTTCGTCAAAATCGGCGAGAAGAAAAGTGCCGGTCGGGCAGAATGTGACGGCTGATGCCGAGAGAGGTGAAATTAGAAAGTGGAGAGTAGACAAGAACCGCCAGCGTCGTGGTCTGAGACTACCCAAGCGCACGGATTCCGCGGTAGTTTGAATTGATCTGATTTCACAAGGACTCCTCCGTGACCGACCCCGCTTTTTCGCCGACGCCGAGCTTTCCGTCCGTTCGTATGCGCCGGGTGCGCCGGTGGGACTGGTCGCGACGGTTGGTCCGGGAAAACCGGTTGTCCGTCGACGATCTCATCTGGCCGGTCTTCGTGCAGGAAGGGACCGGGCAGCGGACATCAATTTCCTCGATGCCGGGCGTGGAACGGTTGTCGATCGATCTGCTCGTCGAAGCCGCCCGCGCGGCCGCGGACCTCGGTATTCCCGCCATCGCGATCTTCCCCGTCACCGATCCTGCGAAGAAATCACCGGATGGCGACGAAGCCCTGAACCCCGAGAATCTCGTCTGTCGCGCGGTCCGGGCGATCAAGGCCGCGGATCTGAACCTCGGCGTGATCTGCGATGTCGCGCTCGATCCCTACACCACGCACGGTCAGGACGGCCT
>DASRYX010000008.1:0-6153 GCA_035686985.1 Planctomycetaceae bacterium
ATGTCGCCCATTCATGTGTTGTCCGATCTGGAAACCGAACTCGCCGGTGAACCGATTCGCTTCACCGGTTTGACGCCGCTGCTGAAGAACGCGCAGACGGAGATCTTCGACGGCTTCTGGCAGAGCTTCACCGCCGCGTGCCTCACCATTTCCATTGTAATGGTGCTGTCACTAAGGTCGTTGCTTGCCGGAGTGGTGGCGATGATCCCCAACATCATTCCCATCTGGCTGGTGTTCGGCGGGTTGGGCTTCCTCGGCACGCCGGTCGATATCGGCATGATGATGACCGGCAGCATCGCGCTGGGCATCTCCGTCGACTGCACGTTCCACTTCCTGGTGTATTACCGTGAAGGTTATGAGCGCGGGTTGACCTCGGCGCAAGCCACACGACGAGCGCTGGCCCACTCCGGTGAGCCGGTGCTGGAATCGACGATCATCTGCAGTACGGGACTGCTTGCCCTCTGTCTCAGCAGCTTTGTGCCGACGGCCCGGTTTGGTGCCTTGATGTCCGCGCAGATGGTGGCGTCGCTGCTGGGCGAGTTGGTGATTCTCCCCGCGCTGTTGTGCTGCCGTCCGGAGGGCAACCGCAAAGCGATCGTCGTGGAAGACACGGCGCACTTGCCGCTGCCCGCCGCCGCTGAGCCCGTGACAAATCGCCGAGAGCAGGCAGCGTGAACGAGCCGGAGCGCGAGCGACGGGTTTCGGCGAGCGAACGACGATGAAGAACCCGTCGCTGGCGCTCCGGGCTCGTCGCGATCAACTCCGTTTGACGAGCCAGGCCGCGATTTCGCTTGTGGATTGATCATCCGCGGCGTCTTTGTAGCTCATCATGATGCCGGCGCTCGGATCGCGTGAGGTGGTTTCTTCGCGCACCGTCTGCAGGCCTTTGACGTCGCCGTAACGCACCGCTCCCGGCAGCAGCCACGGATCACGAATGTCCGTGATCTGTGCGAACTGAAACAAGGGACCGGAGAAGACCGCGCCGACTTTCTTTACGGCGTCGCCCGCCTGAACGGCGGCCGCGAGGGCGATAGTGCCAGCCTTGTTTTCACCGACAAGATGAATCGCAACGGGCGGCGTCTGGTGTGCCTTTAACCCAGCTATGGTGGTCAGCACGTCATGCACGCGTTGCGAGAACAGCGGATGGTTGTAGCCCAGCGTGTAGCCGAGGAACTCACGCGGGTTGTTGACGCGCCGGGATTCGGTCAGCGCTGTGCCATCGGTGTTCAACTCACCCTGATACAGAAGATCGAGACTGAACACGGCCAGCCCGGAATCCAACAGTTTCTGGATCGCTGGTTTCGGGGCACCCTCGGCGGTGAGAACGCCCGCTTTTCCCGTTTCCGTCAACCAGATGACCGTCTCCCCAATCCAGTTCCCGGGGACCAGCGCGAGCGCGGGGCAGGACTCTTCGTGGGTGTCGTTCTTCACCCAGCCGACGTACTCGCGATAGCCGTTCCGGTCGACACCATTGGTCGGCTCCAGCCGGGATGTCCCGGCCGTGGCCAATGAGCGACCGATGAGGATATCCCAACCGCCACCGACGACGCGCTTGTACTCCGCGTAACCTTTGACGCTCGGTTCGAGGTCCTTCAGCTGTTGCTTGAATTCGGTGTCAAACGCCTTGAGCAACGCGACCTCGGCGTCGTCGCCGGTTTTGGGTTGCGTGGGCGCGCCGACCCACACTGATGCTTCTTCGTGCGACAGCGGCTTGAACGGGCGCTCTTCCAGCGAGACGTTGCCGAGATCCAGCGCCTGCTGGAAGAACTCGTACATCATCCGCCGGCTGACTTTGTTGTAGTTGTGCTCGAACGGGTAGTACTTGCCGCGGACTTTCTCCGGCACGCCGAGCATCGCATAGTGCTGCTTCAGTTCCGGGAGTCCTTTGGTTTCGAGTTCACGCGTCCAGTCGTTCGCGGCGGACATACCCAGGTGCTTGGGGGCAATCAGCGCGGCGAACTCGATGTTGCCGGTGTTCACCCGCAGATAGGTGGCGTTCTCACAGGTACATCCCCCCTGCATGGCCGTGGAAACCATCACCGCGGGGAACAGCGCCTTCGGTCGAGGATCGACGGCACCGAGCATGAACGTCTGCGTGCCCCCGCCACTGGCGCCGGTGACGCCGAGCTTGTCCGCGTCGACATCCGGCAGCGTCGTGATCCAGTCGAGAATCCGAATCGAGTTCCACGTCTGCAGACCGAGGACGTTCAAACACCGCAGCTCAGCTTGAGCGCTGTAGAGCCCCCACCGTTCGGGGGTGCTCAACTCGGGGCGCTGCTTTGCAAAGCCGTGAATCAGTCCCGCTGATAAGATCGTGTTGTCCGCGTTCCCCAGCATGTCGTAGAGGAACACAACGCAGCCCATCCGCGCGAGATGCACGCAGCGGGCCTGCAACGGATGCCGGCCGGACACCGGGTCGGTTTCCGCACCCGACTCGATCTCCGTTTTAATCTTCGCTTCGCCGTGATCATGAAACCGGCCGTTGGCCCAATGGCCGTGCGGGCAGATGATGGTAGGTCGTTTGCCGGTCACGTTCTTCGGACGGTACAAACTCCCGGTGACATACAGCCCCGGATGACTTTCAAAATAGACCTTTTCGACGGTGTAGTCATCGCGGTCGACCTTGCCGTGAATAGTCGCCTGAATCGCCGGTCGTGCGGGCATCGGCCAGAGTCCGCACGAGACGAGAATCTGGCGTCGCACGTACTCCGCGCGCTTGGCCCATTCTTCGGGCGTCTTGCTGGGCGTGAACGGGAAATAGCCGTTGAGATCCTTCAGTACCCCGAGTCGCTTGTCCGTCGGCTTCTGTCCGTTCGCCAGCACGCGCGGCACGTCGGCTCGCACGGACGGGGCCCGCAACGAAACTGCGGCACCAATCAGGCTGATGGAAGAAATCTGCAACGCCGTGCGACGCGAGACGGGGCGAGCCATGCTGTCATCTCCAGAGGAACCGCAATGGGAACGTCATGTGCGGACATCATAGACATCGGGGATCGTCGATGCGACTGAGTGGCGTTGCAGTTTAGATCTTGGGACAGGCGATCACGCGGCGCGAAACCGCAAGCGGCGGAAACTGCGCCTTGGCGAATTCGATTCTCGCTAATTCGCCTAGAGTCCAGAGATTCCCGCGAGAACACGTATTTCCCGCCGGAGTTGGTGTTGACGCGCCGGGCGTCTTTCAGAAAAATCCCCCCGCTTCGGAGATTGGCTCAAGCTGCCTCCAGGCCACCCCTCTTTTCTCCCATCGCGTAGGGCGTGCCGTGACACCCACAAGTTTATGTCTGCTGCTCGTCCTGACGGCGAATCCCGCTGCGGATTCCGCTCCGTCGCTGTACGAGTTCTCGCCTCGCCTGGCGGCCGCCATCCGTGGTCAGAGCCCGGGAACATTCGCGCCCTCGGGCCCCGTGCTGGGAGATCCCGTCCCGATGCAGATGCAATCGGCGCCGTATGATCCCTTCACCGCCCAACCTCCGGCGATGCAGGATCCGTTCTACAACTACGGGAACTTCGGTGATCCCGCGTTCGCACAGCCGGCTCCTTTTCCCGCGCCGTTGTATTCCGGCGTGAATGGGCCGCAACCGCATCGGATGGGACTCATCCCGCGGTTCGAAATGGGGTATATCCCCGAATCCGATATCGATAACGTCGCTTCAGGCGTTGAAATGTTCGAGTTTGATGCCGAACTTCGCCGCAATTCTCCGTTCGGCATGGGCTGGGTCTGCTCGAACGCGGCGCAGTTTGATTACCGCGCGTGGACGTTCTCGGGACTGGCCGCCGGTGCCTACGGCCGCATGAATCTGTACCGCTTCGGCTGGGACATGCAGTTCTACACGCCAGATGTCAACGGGTGGTCGATGAACTTGGGTTTCACGCCGTCGATCAACACCGACATGGGCCATCAACTCACGTCCGATGCCTGGAACTTCGATGCCAACATTACCGCGCGGTTGAAGTACGATCCGGTTTGGACGTTCATCCTCGGCGTGCAGTACTGGGACCGTGTGGATGACATCATCCTGCCCGTCGGCGGTGTGGTGATCACCCCGGATGATCGCTGGGAATTGCGGTTGCTATTCCCCAAGGGCCGCATCAGTTACTTCCTCGGCAACTTCTGGGCCGGTTCGCACTGGCTGTATGTCTCGTCGGAATACCACGTCGAGGCGTATCAGTTCGAAAACGTGTTCAATTCGCGTGATCGCCTGCAATACCAGGACTGGCGATTCGCGCTTGGTCTCCGCAGCGACCACGGCTGGTTCGACAAATTCATTGAAGTGGGCTGGGTGACCGGCCGGAGCTTTGAAGTGCAATCCGGATTCCCGCCCGATGTGGATGTGCAGGATCAGGTGATGGTCCGCGGCGGCATCCGGTTCTAACATTGATTTCTAACCAGCCCGCAGCGCCGGCAAGGGATTTCTTCAGTCGAAGGAAGAATCCCTTGCTCGCGCTGCGGGCTGGTTGATTTGAGGTGCGTAGGGTTTGCCGAGTCCGCGAGGCGAACCGATTTTATCCACTCTGAATGGTGCGCCTCGAAGACTCGGCATACCCTACCAAAGTGAGGCTCCTGTGAGCGCATTGGCGATTGTTTTGGCAGCGGGAAAAAGCACACGGATGAAGTCCGCGTTGCCGAAGGTGTTGCACGAAGTCTGCGGACGGCCGATGGTGGATTATGTGCTGGCTGCCGCGCGGGCTGCCGGCGCGACACGGATCGTCGCCGTCGTCGGTCACCGGGCGGATCTGGTGCAGGCCCATCTGTCGCAATACCCCGATGTCAGTTTCGCACTGCAGGCCGAGCAAAAAGGGACCGGACACGCCGTCATGATGTGTCGGGACGCGCTCGCGGCGCATCACGGTCCGGTGCTGATTCTCGCTGGCGACACACCGTTGCTGAAACGCGAATCGCTCGCCAAGTTGCTCACGGCCCAAGCGGAACAACACGCGGCAGCGGTGATCGGCACGGCGGTCACGCCGGCGAATCAGGGGCTCGGTCGGATCGTCCGCGATGCCGCCGGGAACTTTGTGAAGATCGTTGAAGAAAAAGACGCCAATCCCGCGGAGCGGGCGATCCAGGAAATCAACACGGGCTGTTATGCGTTCGATTCGCAGAAGCTGCTCGCCGCGCTCGATCAGATCCGGCCGGACAACGCCCAGGCGGAATACTATCTCACCGATTGTCCGAAAGTGCTGCTGCAGGCGGGCAACCCGGTCGCGGCGATGCAGGCGTTTGAAATCAGCGAAGCCCTCGGCGTCAACACGCGCGTGCAGCTCGCCGAAGTGACAGCGACCATTCAGCAGGAAACACGCACGCGGCTGATGGTCAACGGTGTCACGATCGTCGTCCCGGAGCAGACTTTGATTGATCCCCGCGCGACGATCGGGGCCGACACGATCATCGAACCGTTCACGGTCATTCGCGGGGCCGTGACCATTGGCAGCGACTGTCGGATTGGTCCCCACGCGGTGATTCAGGGGAATGTTCCGAACGGGACCGTGATTGGGCCGTTTGAGGTTGTCGAGTAACCCTGACGAGCCCGAAGCGCGAGCGCCGGGTGGATTGAATACAAAGAGACCCAGGGTTGAGAAACCCTGGGCTTCCTTGGTTCAACAATTACTCCGCGGCGACTTTGTTTTTCAGAACGCCCAGGCCTTCGATCTCGACCTCGACGACATCGCCATCTTTCATGAACACCGGCGGCTTGCGGGCGGCACCCACACCCGGCGGCGTTCCGGTGAAGATCAAGTCGCCCGGTTGCAGTGCGATCAGCTTCGAGAGATGCGCGATGAGGTGATCGATCCCGAAGATCAGCTCCTTCGTGGTCGAATTCTGCATCGTTTCGCCGTTGAGGCGAAGCTGCACGCGGATGTTGTGGACGTCGCCAATCTCGTCCGCCGTCGTGAGCCACGGGCCGGTCGGGGCGAACGTGTCCGGGGTCTTGCCGAGGAGCCATTGACCGCCGGGCCGTCCCTTCTGCCAGTCCCGCGCGGAAACATCATTCCCGGGCATATACCCGGCGTCGTGCTGCAACGCTTTTTCAACCGGGATGTGTTTCCCTCCCTTGCCGATCACGACGACCAGTTCGGCCTCATAATCGACTTCAGTCGACACCCGCGGCAGCACGATGGTTGCCTCGGGGCCGATGATCGCGGAGGCAAACT
>DASRYX010000009.1:0-6601 GCA_035686985.1 Planctomycetaceae bacterium
GTTTCCGGAACTGATCGAGCATCCGTGTGTCCTCAGCAACATGCGCGGGCTGTTCTCTGACGTGATCGCCGACCATGTGATGGGTTACGTGCTGTGCTTCGCGCGGAACCTGCACATCTATCTGCGACAGCAGGCCGAACGTCGGTGGGCACCGATCGGCGACGCGGCCGCGGTCACCGATTTTGTGACGGCCCCGGGGACTGTAACACCGATGGATCGGGCCCATCAGCACCTGTCGGATCTGACGCTGGGGATTGTCGGTGTCGGTGCGATTGGTGCCGAAATCGCCCGCCGGGCCACTGCCTTCGGAATGACGGTGATCGGCGTCGATCCGCACCCGCGCGCGGTTCCCGAAGCCCGCTTGCAGGTCCAGCCGATGGACCAGTTACCACAACTGCTGGCCACCGCTGATTACACCGTGATTGCCGCTCCCCATACTCCAGAAACAGAGGGGTTGTTCAATCGCGCGCTGATCCAGCAGATGAAGCCGTCAGCGATTTTGATCAACATCGGTCGCGGCGCAATTGTCCGGCTGGATGACCTCGTCGCGGCGCTCGAAGCGGGTGACATCGCCGGTGCCGCACTCGATGTCTGTGAGGTCGAGCCCTTGCCGAGCGACCATCCGCTGTGGACGATGCCGAATGTGATCATCACGCCCCACGTTGCCGCCGCATCGCCACGCGTTCCCGAACGGCACTTGGAAACGCTGCTGGAGAACGTACGCCGCTTTGTAAATGATGAGCCGCCGCTGACCGTGGTCGATAAACGGAAATGGTATTGATCCATGAATGAACCAATCGCATGGATCAACGGTGAAACCGTGCCGGTGTCGCAAGCGCGGCTGCATGTCTTCGATATGGGCATAGTCGGCGGTGTGTCGGTCGCGGAAATGCTGCGGACCTTTCGTCACCGCTTGTTTCGCACGGACGAACACCTCGCGCGGTTGCAGCAATCGTTGATGCTGACCGGCTTGCAACCGACTATCGGCATCGAAGAGATCGCCCGCCGGCTGGACGAGGTCGTCGCTCACAATACCGCGCTTGCGGTTCACGATGATGATCTCGGCGCGATTGTCTTTGTGACCGCCGGATTGAATGCCACGTATGTGGGGCGCGACGTCGCGCAGGCCGCAGGATGTTCCGTCGGCATCCATACGTTTCCCCTTCCGTATCGGCAATGGTCCACGAAGTACGATGCAGGGGTGTCGCTCGTCGTGCCTGCGATCAAAGCGCTGCCGCACGACGTGGTGGACCCGCGGATCAAATCCCGCAGCCGGATGCACTGGCACATGGCCGATCAGGCAGCCCGACGCATCGAACCCAGGGCCACTGCGATCCTCATGGACGGAACAGGGCAGCTGACGGAAACCGCGGCAGCGAATCTCATCGCGATGATCGACGGCGCTCTGGTCAGCCCGCCCATCGGAGCCGCTCTGGAAGGAGTCAGCCTGGGCGTGACACTCGAGCTTGCCGCCGCGCTGGGTTATCGATGTGAACGGCGACCGATCAAGCCGACCGAACTTGCGGCGGCTTCTGAGGCGTGGGTGACCTCGACGCCTCCGTGTGTGTTGTCGGTGACAAGGTTCAATGGGCAATCGATCGGCACGGGTCAACCGGGCCCGCTCTATCGCCAGATCTTGTCGGCATGGAGTGATCACGTCGGCGTTGACATCCGCGCCCAGATGCAGCGCGGCGTGTGACTTCTTGAGCGTTACCGCAGACAAGTGGCATTCAATCAGCTAAAGTTGATGTGTTGCTGTGAGCTTCCTTGCGCGGGGCGTGCTTGCCGTGAATGCCTGTCGTCGATTTCGTGTCCTTCGTTTCCTCGTGTCCGCAATCATATTGAGCGCGTGGCTCACTCGCGTGACAGGGGCGCAGACGACTGCCAAACCATTGCCGCCGGATCACGCCGAGCGCATGGCCAAAGGCCTGGTGCTGTTCGAGCAGACCGTCGCGGGTCTGCTCACACAGCATTGCGTGAAATGTCACGGCGGCGAGAAGACGCGCGGCGACTTCGATCTCGCCACGCGCGAAGGTCTGTTGAAGGGGGGGGAAAGCGGTCCCGCCGTCACACCATTCGATGTTGACGCAAGCCCGCTTCTCAAGCTGATCACGCATGAAGACGAACCGAAGATGCCGGCCGAAGCGGCGAAGCTGCCAGACGCCGCGATCCAGCAGATTCGCGTCTGGATTGAGCACGGCGCGCCCTATGACAAGCCGTTGATCGCGGGGAAAAAGCCGCCGCGGGACGGAAGTGTCGTCACCGATGCGGACCGGCAATGGTGGGCATTTCAGCCGTTGAAGACCGTCACTCCACCGAAACATGTCGAGATTCCCGCACAAGGCAACGACGTCGACCGCTTCATTCTCGCGAAAGCCAAAGAACACGGACTCACCTTGCCGCCGCGGGCCGATGCACGACGACTGTTGCGCCGCGCGACGTTCGATCTGCACGGGATCCCGCCCACACCCGAAGAATTGGCTGCGTTTCAGGTGGACCAGTCCTCGGGTGCGTGGAATACGGTAGTCACGCGGTTGCTGGACGGACCGCAATACGGCGAACGCTGGGCGCGTCACTGGCTTGATGTCGCGCGGTTCGCGGAGAGTGCCGGCTTTGAACACGATTACGATCGCCCCGGCGCGTGGGCCTACCGCGATTTCGTCATCAAAGCGCTCAACGCCGACATGCCCTTCCAGCAGTTTACCCACTGGCAACTGGCCGGGGACGAACTCGCGCCCGAAGATCCGCTGGCGTTATCCGCGACCGGCTTCCTCGGCGCGGGCGTGTTCCCCACGCAGATCACGGCGAACGAAGTCGAACGCACGCGCTACGACGCGCTCGATGACATGCTCTCCACGACCAGTTCGGCCTTTCTTGGTCTCACGGTCGGTTGTGCGCGATGTCACGATCACAAGTTCGATCCTATCCCGACACGCGACTACTACCGCATGCTGTCGACGTTCACCACGACCGTCCGCAGCAACATTGATGTGGAACTCGACCCGCAGAAATCACAACTGGAACAACAGACGTGGGAGACCGCGCTCGCTCCTTTGACGAACGCGGTGCAACAGCGCGAGACGCAATTGCAGCCTGCCTTCGACACATGGCTCAAAGCCGGAGCCGAAACCGCGAGCGAACCCACGTGGACCGTCCTTGAGCTGAACGAGTTGAAATCGCAGGCTGGGGCGAAGTTCACGCGACAGCCGGACGGTTCGTATCTTGCAAGTGGTCCGAACGGCAACTCTGATGTCTACACCGCGACGGTGTCCACGAAGCTGAGGAAACTCACTGGGCTGCGACTCGAAGCGCTCGCGGATCCGTCGATGCCGCAGAAAGGTCCTGGTCGTGCCGCGAACGGGAACTTCGGTCTCAGCCGCATTACCGTCCGGGCTGGGCAAGTGGGTGGCGAGTTGAAGCCGGTCGCTCTGGTCAAGCCGCAGGTGACGTTTGAGCAGAACAATAGCAGCCTGTCGATTGCGGCGTCGCTGGATGACAACCCCTCGACGGGTTGGGCAGTCGATCCGCAGTTCGGAAAGGATCACGCCGCCGTCTTCACGTTCGGCGAACCGATCGACTTTAAGGACGGGACACAGTTGACGGTGACGCTGGAGTTCCAGGTCAACAGTCAGCACAACATTGGCCGTCCCCGGTTCGAGGTCATCACTGATGTCGAACCGAGCCTGAACGCGGGAACGTTGCCCATGGCGGTCGCCGAACTTCTGCAGAAAAGGAAAATCGGCGGTGAACTCTCGGACACGGAGCGCAAGACGTTGTTCGACTGGTGGAAGACCCGCGACGCCGACTGGCGCACCGGGCAGGCGAAAGTCGACGATCATCTTTCGAAACGACCCAAGACCACGACGGAGATCCTCATCTGCGGCGAGGGCTACAAGCCAATGCGGCATCATTCGCAGGGAGCCGATTTTTTCGAGCAGACGCACATCCTCGATCGCGGTAGCACCGACCGGAAGCGTGATGTCGCTACTCAGAGTTTTCTGCAGGTGCTCATGCCCGGCGGTGATGAACATCGCTGGAAAGCCACCCCGCCTGAGGGCGCGAAGTTCTCCGGACGTCGCACGGCAATGGCCCGCTGGCTCACTGATGTCGAACACGGTGCGGGAGCGCTCACGGCGCGCGTGATTGTGAATCGCCTCTGGCAGCATCACTTCGGAACCGGGCTCGTCTCCACACCGAATGACTTCGGTCAGACGGGCACCAAGCCCTCACATCCCGAGTTGCTCGACTGGCTCGCCGCCGAGTTGATTCGCCACGACTGGAAACTGAAGCCGATTCATCGCTTGTTGATGACCAGCGCCACGTATCAGCAAGCAACAGCCCGGTCTGATTCGGATGCAAACGATGCCGCTGTTGCGCTGTTTCTGCGTCGTGAGCCGCAACGGTTGGAAGGCGAATCGTTGCGTGACAGTTTGCTCGCCATCTCCGGCAAGCTCGACCGCACGATGTACGGCCCGGGCACTAAGGACGAACGCAGTCCGCGCCGCAGCATTTACTTCACGATGAAGCGCAGCCAGTTGATTGGATCGATGGTCGTCTTCGATCAGCCGGAACCCTTGGTCAGCCAAGGGTCGCGGCCCGTGACAACCGTCGCGCCGCAAGCCCTGTTGCTGATGAACGGTGCCCAGGTCCGCGAGTGGGCCGAAACGCTAGCCCGTCATGTCGAAACGGAAGCGAATTCCGCGACCGATTTTTCTCCAGCGATTCAGCGTGTGTTTGCCATCGCGCTGAACCGCCCGCCGACGGGTGACGAATTCCGCGGGGCGCTGACCTTCCTCGAATCCGAAACGGCGAGCTATGTCCGTGATGGTCACGCGACACCACGGACAATGGCGCTCGCCGATCTTTGTCAGGTGATCTTTGCCCTGAATGAATTTGCTTATGTCGACTGAAACCGCCCGCGTGCTGATGGCGAACTCCACGATGAACACAAAGATGCATCCGTCTCTCTGGACCCGACGTGAATGGCTGCAGCGCTCCGGTGGAGGTTGCGGCTGGCTGGCCCTGGCATCCATGCTGGCGCAACAACAGTCTACGTCGGCGGCCGGGACGTTGAACCCGCTCGCCCCGAAGCATCCGCACTTTGCCGCCAAGGCGAAGTCGGTCATCTGGATCTTCATGAACGGCGGACCGAGTCATGTGGACACGTGGGACTACCGCCCGGAACTCGTGAAGCGCGACGGTCAGACCCTCGCCGACTTTGACAACAAGACCGGCTTCTTCCCGGACGCCGTCGGTGGCCTGATGAAGTCGCCGTTTGAATGGAAGCAGCACGGCGGAAGCGGCACGTGGGCGCCGGACCTGTTCCCGCATCTGTCGCAGCACGTCGACAAGATGGCGTTCATCCATTCGTGCTACACCAACTCGAACAATCATAGCCCCGCGTTGTTCATGATGAATACGGGCGTCACGCGGATGGGCAACCCGTGCGTGGGCTCGTGGATCACATACGGGCTCGGTTCCGAGAGTGACAGCCTGCCCAGCTTCATGGTGATGTCCGATCCGCTGAATCGCGGGTTGCCGAAGGGGAACGCCCTCAACTGGGGCGCCGGATTTCTGCCGAGCGTGTATCAGGGGACGTGGCTCAAGCCGCAGGGCGAACCGATCGATAACCTCAAGCCTCCCGCCGTTCTCAGCAATGATCGACAACGGGCGCAGCTCGATCTGCTGGCGGCGTTCAACAAGGAGCACCTTCAGCAAAGTGCGGCAGAAAGTGAACTCGCGGCACGCATTGAGAGTTTTGAACTCGCCTTCCGGATGCAGGCTGCGGCACCGGAAGCCCTCGATATCACCCGCGAACCGGAGCAGATTCAGAAGCAGTACGGCGTGGACCAGAAGCACTGCACGCACTTCGCCACCCAATGTCTTCGTGCCCGACGACTGGTCGAGCGCGGCGTGCGCTTCGTGCAGATCTATTCCGGTGGCATGGAGAATCAACAGAGTTGGGACTGCCACGCCGACCTGGTCGGGAACCATCGCGGGTTTGCACTTGAGGCTGATCAACCGATCGCGGCGCTGCTGGGTGATCTCGCGCAGCAGGGGCTGCTCGATTCGACGCTGGTCATCTGGGCCGGTGAATTTGGACGGCTGCCGGTCGCACAAAAAGGGGCCAAGCCCGGACGCGATCACAATCCGCACGCCTTCACCGTCTGGATGGCCGGCGGCGGCATGAAGGGGGGCACGCATTACGGCGAAACCGACGACATCGGCATGCGGGCCGCGGTGAACAAAGTCAGCGTGCGCGACTTCCACGCGACAATTCTTGCTGCCCTCGGGCTGGATCACGAGCGCTTGATATTCCCGTTCCAGGGGCTCGATCAACGATTGACCGGTGTCGAACCCGCGCGGGCGGTTCGGGAAGTGTTCGCGTAACCCGCAGTTGTCATTTTTTGCTTGCCGTCTCGACGAACACGAGAGAGAATCCTCGCACCTCTCATCACATCGTTCGGAGATCGCGCATGCCGTTCTCACCGGAGGAACCGATTACGCGCTGGCTCAGTCTGCCGAGTCAGAATGATCGCGACATGGTGTTGCTGGAAGACTTCACCTACATCGATCCGCAGGGCGTGCCGTGGCTGGCGCC
>DASRYX010000010.1:0-14558 GCA_035686985.1 Planctomycetaceae bacterium
CTGTCCAAGATGATTGGCTTCGATCATCGCGGCCGGTGCGCCGGTCACGGCGTCATACAACATGACGTGAAACGTCGCGGCGTCGCGCGTGGTGGTGTAGGTCTTGCAGCCCAGATATCCGAGATACCCCGCCGAGGCGGACATCATGTGCAGCATGGACCCCGGTGCCGTGACGCGGCGGCGCGGCTGATTCTCGGCTTCCCCGCGCGCAAGGGCCCGGAAGGCATCGGCGACGCACTCGATCGCCGTCGGCAGATCGAGCAGCCACTGCACATCGTCTTCGGTCAGGTAGAGCGCGGGCATGGGAGTCATCCAGTGAAGTTGGTGTCCACAGAGAAGCAAACACCGCGGGGCGCGAAACCGCAAGCGTGAATGGTCCGCTTGCGGCTTCGCGCCCCGATGGGACGGTTCACGTGATCACTCACACTCGGCAATCA
The DNA here is from genome assembly GCA_035686985.1 of Planctomycetaceae bacterium. Classification (GTDB taxonomy): domain Bacteria; phylum Planctomycetota; class Planctomycetia; order Planctomycetales; family Planctomycetaceae; genus DSVQ01. The sequence goes on from DASRYX010000010.1 coordinate 438, forward strand.
GCCGTTGCAGTTCCGCGTAGTCGGCTTTCAAGGATTTGTACAGCCGGCCGAACATCGGGTAGCACTTGGTATAGATCCGCTTGGCTTCGGCCTGCGGGTCAGTGCTCGTCACGTTCTTAATGGTCGCCGTGCAGGCTTCCACGACGCCCTTGTACTTGCCGGTTCCCGATGCCGCAAGCAACGCCGCGCCGTAGGCCGGGCCTTCTTCCGCATTCGTGGTGACAACCCGGCGGCCATAGACATCGGATTGCATCTGCCGCCAGAATTCACTGCGAGCGCCGCCGCCGGAGAGACGGATCTCGCGGATCGGGATCTTCATGTCGTTGACGATTTCGAGGCAATCGCGCATTGCATAACTCGCCCCTTCCATCACCGACCGGATGAGATGAGCGCTGCCGTGTCGCAGGCTGAGGCCGATCCACGCACCGCGGGCATTCGGGTCTGCATGCGGCGTGCGTTCGCCGGTGAGATACGGCAGGAAGAACAACCCTTCACATCCCGGCGGCGCTTCATCGGCCTGTTCGGTCAGCAGGTTGTAGGGATCGGTCTTGATCTTTTTCGCGGCGGCGATTTCATTCTGACCGAGCTGATTGCGGTACCATTGCAGACTTCCACCGGCGGAGAGAACCACGCCCATCACGTGCCACTTGTCACGGACGGCGTGACAGAACGTGTGCACGCGCCCCTGCGGATCGATCTGCAATTCATCACTGTGCGCGAAGACGACGCCGCTGGTGCCCATCGTCGCGGAAATCACGCCGCGCTTGACGATGCCGTTGCCGACCGCCCCGGCGGCCTGGTCACCACCACCACCGACGACTGGCGTACCGGCTTTCAGATCGAGCAGCTTGGCCGTTGCGGCGCTCAGCTTGCCGCTGACGTCTTCCGATTCATACACCTTCGGCAACAACGACGGGCTGATGTCGAGCTTGTCGAGGAGCGGCTTGCACCACTGACGGTTCTTCACATCCAGCAGCAACGTCCCCGACGCGTCGCTCACTTCGGTCGCAAACTCGCCGGTCAGACGGAATCGGACATAGTCCTTCGGCAGTAGGATCTGAGTGGTCTTGTCGTAATGCTTCGGCTCGTTTTTGCGCAGCCAGAGAATCTTCGGTGCGGTGAACCCGGTCAGCGCAGGATTGGCCACCATGCCGATCAGCTTCTCGCGGCCGCCCGCCTTCTTCTCGATGTCCGCACACTCGGAGGCGGTCCGCTGATCATTCCAGAGAATGGCCGGCCGCAAAACGTTATGCGACTTATCGAGAAAGACGCTGCCGTGCATCCGGCCGCTGAGACCGATCCCCGCGACATCGTCGGCTTTGATCTTGGCAGCCTTCATCACCTTCTTGACGGTGTCGACGGTCGCCTTCCACCAGTCTTCGGGGTCTTGTTCCGACCAGCCGGGCTTGGGGCTCGAAAGAGGATACTCCGTGGTGGCCGATGCCAGCACTTTGCCGTCTTCCCGCATGGCCAGCGTTTTCGTGCCGCTGGTGCCCACGTCGATGCCGAGAAATACCGCCATGCGTCACAGGTCCTCAAGTTCAGACGGGCCGCGGAAATGAGAGCGAATCGGCAGCCAGCCGATGGGGCCTAGTGTATCAGAGGACAGGGGTGATCGGCGAGCGTGCGGAGGTCTTCGATTGACGAATCGCTCGCTGACACGGAATACTCGATGGGTTCGCACGAACGGCGGCTGAGACGCCGCAGCAATTGCGCAAGACAGGCAAATCGGACATTCTTTTGAGGGTCTCCTTCGCATGCGCGCCTTGCAACTGGATGCCGGCGGCTTGCGATTTGTCAGCGATCACGCCCCGCCACAGCCCACCGTCGATGAAAGCCTGATCCGCGTCGTCCGGGCGGGGCTCTGTGAGACGGACCTGCAACTCGTCCGGGGCTACATGGGCTTTCAAGGTGTCCTCGGTCACGAATTCGTCGGCGTCGCCGAGACCGGACCGTTCGCCGGGCAGCGGGTCGTCGGTGAGATCAACTGCAGTTGCCATCGCTGCGAGACCTGCCTGGCTGATGCTCCGAACCATTGCCCGCACCGCACGGTGCTCGGCATCCTCGGTCGCGACGGAGCGTTTGCCGATTACGTCAGGCTGCCCGATCGTAATCTGCACCGTGTGCCCGATTCCGTCAGTGATGATGAAGCGGTCTTCGTCGAACCGCTCGCGGCGGCGTTCCGGATTCTGGAGCAGGTGGAAGTCGCCGGGAAGCGCGTGTTGGTGCTCGGGGACGGTCGCCTGGGGCAGTTGTGCGCGCAAGTATTGCGACGCGAAACGACGCGGCTGACGCTCGTTGGCAAGCATGCTTCAAAGTTGAAGCTGGCGCGCGACTGCGGCGTCGAAATGCAACTACGTAATGACATGCCCGACGGACGCGATGCCGATGTCATCGTCGATTGCACCGGTTCGCCGAGCGGAATTACGGACGCCTTCCGCTGGCTCAAACCGCGGGGCACGCTGGTGCTAAAAACCACGGTCGCGGGAACGCCCTCGCTGTCGCTGGCTCCGATCGTGATTGATGAATTTCACGTCATCGGCTCGCGCTGTGGTCCGTTCGCGCCGGCGATTCGGGCGCTGGAGCGGAAAGAGATCGCCGTGCGGCCAATGATTCAGGCGCGTTATCCGCTGGATCAGGCCGCAGAAGGCTTCGCGCTCGTTGAGAAGCAGCCGGTGCTCAAAGTGCTGTTTGACATCGCCTGACGCGACGCCGCATGCTTATTGCACTTCGTCGACTGGTGCGGGGAACGTCATTTCATTCCGCACATTGCGGACGCCGGGTTCGAGACGGACCATCGACTCCGCCAGCCGGGCATCGGCATGGGACGCGGCCGCGCCGGTGAGGACCACAGTTCCGTCCGGCTCGGCCGTCAGTTTGACGGTCCCGAGGGCGGCGATTTTCGGTGCCATCTTCTGGAAATGCGCTTCGATCTTGCCAACAGCTGTCGTGGGTTGAATGATCGGGTGCTCAAAGGCGATCCGTTGACGGGGACGCACGCCCGCGTTGCGGTTCACATCCTGTCCGCCCCCGCCACCCTGATTCTGGTTGAAATTCTGCGCCGCCTGATTTCGCTGGCCACGTCCCCCTTGCCGACCGCCTTGGTTGCCCAGTTGGCCGGTTTGTCCATTCTGGCCTTGGGCATTCCCGCCGATGAACTGGTTGTTGGATCCGTTGCGGCCGATGAAGCCGGAATTCTGCTGCCCGAAGGGATTGCTTCCGCCGAGTCCGCCCTGTTGACCACCGCCCAATCCCGATTGGCCGCCGAGGCCACCACCGCCGAGACCGCCCTGCCCGCCGCGACCGCCACCGCTGAGTCCGCCGCCCAGTCCGGACTGGCCACCGAGACCGCCGCCGGTTCCACCCAGTCCTCCGGTGCCACCGCCCAGACCGGAACTACCAGAGGAAAACATCGATCCGCCGGTGAATCCCCCGGTCGATCCACCGGTCAAGCTGCCGGAACGGGCCTGTGCCCAAGCCGAATTCGAGACGCCGACCGCGACCGCCGTCGCCACCAGCCAGCAGGACCACAGAGAACGCATGTTCCGTACCTCGCGCGAGCCAAGATCATCACACGAGAGATTTAACCCCGAAACCATCATCTCGGCTCGGTCGGACTGGGTCAAGAAGTCGTTTCGTAAGGAACAGAAGAAGTGATCGCAAGGTCTTCGCGACTCGTGTGGACAGTAGCGGTTGTAACGGCCGATCACTCGAGCTTGGACGTGGGCGACGTGGTCAGCGGCGAGTCGAGGGCGGACTGACGGCCGTGAGACGCGGGTGCCTCGGGTTCCGGCCCGACCAGATTCAACGGCTCATCGTCAGCGCCGCCTCCAATGGTAATGCCGGGGCCGCTGCCGCTGAAATCGAGTTCCGGGAGAGTCGCTGGCAATGGCTGCGTTTCGGCCCGGCGGCGAGCCCGATAAGTCGAGTACGCATAGATCGCGGCGACCACAACAATCCCGAGAATCGCGAATGTGAAATACCAGCCAGTGTTCGACGGCGGCAACTTCGTGGCGGCGCCGGGACCGCCGACCATCCGCATCCGGCCGATCAGCAACGGAGCCCCACGCGTGTTCCCGTCGCGGGCTTTGTACTCCATGATCTTCAGGAAGTAGCCGACGAACACCACTTCAGAGTCGAGATTGTCGCCGAGCTTCAGCGCGTCCGGCTTCTCGGGACAGACGACGAAGTAGTGGAACGGGATCGCGTCCTCGGTCGGGCCGACAACCTCGAAAACTTCTTTCAACCCGAGCGGATTGCTGGGTCGCCCGTCTTTCTCCAGCGAGGTCTCATACCGGACCGTCTGCTTCGCCCGGATGCGCAGCCGGATCAGCTTGCCCTGATATTTTTCGGGTTCTTCCCAAATCTGCCGGAAGATGACGTCCTTAAGCGACCGCTTTTCGAGGTCGCGGGTCTTCTGCGTGCAGGCCCACTCCATGAGCTGCCAGTAGAGCAGCATCTCCCGCGGTCGCAGCGGGACCTTGTTGGTGACGAGTTCGAGCTTGTTTTTGAAATCGGCGACTTCGTCGTCATCCAGATCGTTCGGACCGGGAATGACGAGTTCGTTCTGGACTTCGAGTGTCGCGGGTGTCTTCGCGACCGTCGCCGCGACGGGTTCGGGCTCTTCAGTAAACCCGACGAATCGCCACGTTGCGGGATCACCCAGACGGTTGTAGAGCGCCCAGATCACTCCGAGCGCGAGCAGCAGTGAAAACAGCCGCGTGGTGGAAACCGATTGTCCGAACGGTCGAGCGGTACGGCGACGCATGATGCAGACTCCCCCGGCAAACGCACTCCACAGGCATTCTACGGGGCCGCGCCTTCGGGGATCTCGACAAAACTGATCCGCTGCAGCAGTTGTCCGCTGGGAAGCTTCTGCTTCGTGCAGACATCAACGACTTTCATCAGTTCGTCATAGCGCAACCGGGGATCAACCGCGAGCTGGATCCGGTCGAACGGGATCAGCGCATCGCCGAACATCGTCTTCAATTCATCCGACAGCGTCCGCAAGGCGACCTTGTTCAGCATCCCCTTGGAAATCGGCCGCAGACCGATCTTCACCACATCGGCATCGCCGCGATCATTCGCCGTGATGAAAATGTGCAGCGTGTTTTCGTCGCTGCCGCCGTTTCCGCCACCGGCGTTGCTCGGATCCGGCTTCTGATCGACATTGGTGATCGCGACCGGAGGCGGCAAGTTCATGGTCAATTGGCCCTCGGTCGGGGCCGGTTTGAACGTGAACACGAAAAAGGCGAGCATCTGGAACGCCATGTCCAACATGGCGGCGAGATTCAGCTCGACGTTCCCGCTTCCGCGTTTCTTGCGATGGCGGCGACTCATGACAGCTACTCCGCGCGGTTCATCGCACTCAGGGAAAATTGACGGTAACCGACTTCCTGACAGGTGCGAATCACCTGATTCAGCGTCGCGAACTTCACGTCCTTGTCGGCCCGCAGGATCACCGGCACCGGCAGGTCGTCACCTTCTTTGTAATCCGTCCCTGCGGCCCTGAGCTGCAGCTTCACAAACCTGGCTTCCCGCTGGATGAAGGGATCGATTTCATGGTCGCGCCCTTCGCTACGAATCTTGCCTGTTGAATTCAGGTTGATCATCAACGGCTCGTTCTTGCCAGACCATTCCAGCGGCCGCGCGGAGCCGAGCACCGGCAACTTCAGGCTCAGATCCATCGCCGCCCCTTTGAAGTTGGTCACCAGCATGAAGAAGGTGATCAACTGAAACACGAGGTCCAGCATGGGAGTCAGGTTGGTATCGACGCCTTCGGAATTCGAAGATCCCGACATTCAGGAAATCCTTAGTCGCGCAGACTCTAGTTCACGCCGCAGGACAACGGAAGGGGAAACAATCAGGCCGTCGGAGCCGCAGCTTGGGCGGCGGGCGGCGGCGGTGCCTTCGAGGACGCCGTGGCGTGAACACGGCGGATGAAGTCGTCGGCCCGGTTGATCGCCATCAGGCTGAACGTCGACACGCGGTTCTTGAACACGGCGAAGAAGTAAATCGCGGGGACCGACAACGCCACGCCTTCGAACGTAATCAGCAGCGCTTCGGAAATCCCGCCGGCGACTTCGCTGGCCTTCATCTGGGCTCCCGACATGGCGATGGTGCCGAAGCTCGCGATCATGCCCTTCAGCGTTCCGAGCAGCCCGATCATGGGGCCGAGCGACCCGATGACGGCGAGCATGCTGATCCGCTTTTCCATTTCCACCGTGAGCGTTTCACCGAGGCGGTCGATGGATTCGCGGGCGTCGGCAAGTCCACCGGACAACGCGGCCATCCCGGCGGCGATGAGCTGCCCCAGTTCGCTCGTGTTTTCCTTGCAGAGCTTGTAGATGCCGTTGTAATCCCGCTTCTGGAGCAGTTGTTCGCATTGCTCTGTCAGTTCGGGCGGACAGATGACGTGCTCACGCAGTTCCAGGAACAATTGCACGACCAGCGCCACGAAGTAGATCGAGATGATCAGCAGCACTGCACCGATCCAGCCAGACGTGTGGATGATCCACCACAGCGTGCTCTGCTGCCCGCCGCCGTGCCCGCCCGCGTCCTCCCCGGCTTCACCTTCCGCGGCCGGAGCGTTCTCCGCGGCAGCGGGGGCTTCCCCGTCCGCCTGGGCCGAAACGGTGACCGGACGCATCATGATCGTGGCGATCGCGGCCAGCAGCACCAGCCATAACCACATCGGCGCCCGCGAACGCTTTTCGAGCAAAGGCATTGTCTGACTCCAGGTCCTGAAATGAAGTTGGCTTGAGTGGATCACACCGTCGAGACGGCACCGGAACGGTTATCGCCGTGGTCGTAGCGCGGAGGCCGGATCAACGAGGGATTGTTTCGTGAATACTGATTCATACCGCGCCGGACCGCTCTTGAGAAGTATCCACGGACGAAGTGCGGCGTTCTCGGCGCGAACCGGGACCGTCAATCCGCGGGAACCCCCTCGTTGTTAACCTCCGCTCCCGCGCAACTGTGCGTGGCTATTTCGCGAGAAGTTTCGCCAAGAGGAACTCTTGCGAGTTTGCGTATTTTTCCGACTTTGACACCTTGGGAATCTCCAAGTGACATTCCAGCCCAGCGTCGTCGGCCTTTTCCTTCAATTTGACGCCGTAAACCGGGTGGTGAATCCCGTGCCCGGCGTCTTTCGAGGGAAGCGTCATGTCGCCGCCGTAGCTCATATAGAGCGGCGGATCCCCCTTGCTGACATGGTTGTAAGGCGAGAATTCAGTGTAGAGCGCCTTGTGCTTTTCATAGTTGGCCATCGCCGCGTCCATCGTGGGCTCACCAACCGCCATCCAGATCATGCGGTGTTTGAGGACGCCCTCACCCAACCAGGGTTCGATCACCTTGGGATCGATCGACGTCTGCCCGGCGGACACCGCGGCGGCACACACCCGCGTCGATTCTTTCAGCACGGGATCGGAGGCGTTGGGATCGGCGAGATCATCGTGATACAGCAGCCACATTGACGTACACGCCCCGGCACTGCCTCCCGTGAGGGCAATATGGTCGGTGTCGATGTTCCACTCTTTCGCTTTTGACCGCAGAAACTGGATCGCTCGAGCGGCGTCGTGCACCGGCGCCGGCAGCGGATGCTCGCCTGTGAGTCGGTAATTGATCGCAGCGCAGGAGATGCCTTTGTCGAGGTACGGCTTGAAGCGGGCGGTGCTGCCCCCTTTGTCACCGCCGACCCACCCGCCGCCGTGAATGTAAACCAGCAACGGCCGCGGTCCATCCCCGTCGGCTTTCCAGAAGTCGAGCACATTCCGCTCATGCGGTCCGTACGAGACGTCTCCGGCTGTCTTGGGAATCTGCGGCTCGGCGGGGGCATCCGCCTTCTTCGCCGCCGCTTTCTTCTTCGTTTCCTGGGCGACAGCGGGCGCCAGTGTTGAGAGCACGAGCAGCCCCGTCATGAGTCGCATCAGCATGGAACGAATCTCCGTTGTGGTTAAACCAGACGCTGGATTGTGCCCGAACAGGACGAAACGATAGATTGAGTGCATGTAAGTTGATGTATCCATCGCGGTTCTTCAAGCCCCGTTGAGGTCACGCCTGTGTTGCGCTCGATTTTCGCCCTCGTTCTGATCGCAGCAACGACAACGCGCCTGGCGGCTCAAACGCCGGTCGAGAATGACTTCTACAAGCTCACGACCTTCGAAATCCCGAAGGCGGCGTATCTGGAAGTGGGAGCCACGGACCTGCTGCCCGATGGACGGCTGGCGGTTTCCACCCGTCGCGGCGAGATATGGATGGTGGAAAATCCCTTCGGTGAGACTGGCGAGCAGAAGTGGTCGCGGTTTGCGCACGGGCTGCATGAAGTGCTCGGACTCGCCTACCGCGACGGCTGGCTGTACCTCACGCAGCGCGGCGATGTCTCACGAATCAAAGACACGAGCGGTGACGGTGTCGCCGATGTGTTCGAGGTGGTCAACGACGACTGGCAGATCAACGGCGATTACCACGAATACGCGTTCGGCTCCAAGTTTGACAAATACGGCAACATCTGGGTCGTGCTCTGCCTCACTGGGTCGTTCAGCAGCGAAAGCAAGTATCGCGGCTGGTGCCTGCGAATCACCCCCGACGGCAAAGCGATCCCCACCTGCAGCGGGATTCGTTCACCCGGCGGCATCGGCACCAACGCGGCTGGGGACATGTTCTATACGGACAATCAAGGCCCGTGGAACGGCACCTGTTCGCTGAAACATCTGATCCCCGGCAAGTTCGTGGGTCACCCAGGCGGCTTCAAATGGTACGACCTGCCGGAAGTCAAAGCCGTTCTTCCCGTCAAGCCGCAAGAGCCGCAATCGGGCAGCCGGTTCATGGTGGAAGCGAAGAAAATCCCGGAATATGAGCCGCCGATCATTCTCTTTCCGTACAAGAAAATGGGCCAATCCGCCAGCGGCGTGACGTGCGACACCACCAACGGAAAGTTCGGCCCGTTCGCTAATCAGATGTTCGTCGGCGATCAGACCAACAGCACCGTGATGCGGTGTTTTCTGGAAAACGTCGACGGCCACTATCAAGGGGCATGTTTCCCGTTCCGTGAAGGCTTCGCATCGGGCACGTTGACCTTGGAGATGGCTGCGAATGGCTCCATGTTCGTCGGTGGCACGAACCGGGGATGGGGAAGCCGCGGTAACAAACCCTATGCGCTCGAACGGCTCAACTGGACCGGGAAAACGCCGTTCGAGATTCACGAAATGCGGGCGAAGCCCGATGGTTTCGAACTGACCTTCACCGATCCGGTCAATCGTGAATCCGCCGCTAACGTCGATTCCTACAAGCTGCAGACTTACGCATACATCTTCCAGGCGGCCTACGGCAGTCCGGAAGTCGACTTCACCACGCCCACGATTAAATCCGCGACTGTTGCCGACGACAACAAATCTGTGCGACTGGTCATCGACGGCCTGCAGGAAGGCCACATCCACGAACTCGTCGCCACCGGCGTGAAATCGGCCTCCGACCTGCCCCTGCTGCACAAAGAGGCCTATTACACGCTGAATCGGATTCCTAAGTAGCGGACATCGGTCGTCACCCACTTCCGTCAGAGGTCATGTATGCGCCAGTCGCTCTGCGTCACAATCCTCATCCTGACGGCATCAAGCGCGACCTGCGCTGCAGAGCGGCCGAATATTGTCTTTTGCTTTGCGGATGACTGGGGGCGTTATGCGAGTGCGTATGCCGCCGTTGATGGCAAACCGTCGCCGAATGAGATTGTTCGGACGCCGAACATTGACCGCGTGGCAAGGGAAGGCGTGCTGTTTCGGCATGCGTTCGTGAATGCGCCGTCGTGCACACCGTGCCGGAGTTCGCTGCTGTCGGGGCGGTACTTTTTCAATACGGGGCGTGGGGCGATTCTGGTCGGCGCGCAGTGGGACTCCGCCATTCCCTCGTGGCCTTTGTTACTCAAGGACGCGGGCTACCACATCGGCGAAACGTACAAGGTGTGGAGCCCCGGCACTCCGAATGATGCACCGTTCGGGGCCGGACAGTTCGCGTACGAAAAAGCGGGCGGTCAGTTCAACAACTTTTCCGAGAACGTCACCAAGCTGGTCGCCGATGGCGTGGCGATCGACGCCGCCAAATCGCGCATGTATGCGAATGTCCGCGAAAACTTCGCAGCATTCCTGAACGATCGCAAAGAGGGCCAGCCGTTCTGTTACTGGTTCGGCCCGACGAACGTGCATCGCACGTGGGTGAAAGGTTCTGGAAAAGCCCTCTGGAACATTGAACCCGAGTCCTTGAACGGCAAGCTGCCGGCGTTTCTCCCGAATGTCCCCGAGGTGCGTGAAGACTTCGCCGATTATCTCGGCGAGGTTCAGGCCTGGGATGCCGGCGTCGGCGTGATTCTGCGACAACTCGAAGCCGCTGAAGAGCTGGACAAGACGATCGTCGTCATCAGCGGAGATCACGGCGCCCCGGGATTCCCCGGCGGCAAATGCAATCTCTACGACTTCGGCGTGCGGGTGTCGCTGATCGCACGCGGTCCAGGAATTCGCGGTGGTCGGGTGGTGGATGACTTCACGACCCTGATGGACCTTGCACCAACATTTCTGGATCTCGCCGGCGTCAAACATCCGGCCGGGATGAACGCCCACAGTCTGCTCCCGGTGCTTCAGTCGGAGAAATCGGGTCAGATTGATCCCGCACGAACGTCCGTCATCACCGGGCGTGAACGACACGTTGGCAATGCGCGCGAAGACAATAAGCCTTATCCGCAACGAGGCCTGCGCACGAAGGACTTTCTCTACATCCGCAATTTTGCCCCGGAACGCTGGCCGCTCGGTTCACCCTATGCAGCGGCCGCCACGCCGTTGCCACCACTGGCCGAGTTGGAAGACAACACGCGGCTGGCGTTTCCCGACATGGACGCGGGGCCCACGAAGGCGTGGCTTATCCATCAGCGTGAGAATTCGCAATGGAAACGCCAGTATGACTACGCCTTCGGCAAGCGGCCCGCGGAAGAACTCTTCGACCTTCGGACCGATCCGGATCAGATGACGAATGTCGCCGCGGATCCGCAATACGCCGCAACGCGTGCGGCATTATCAATGCAGTTGATGGAGACTTTGACTGCCGCAGGGGATCCGCGTGTGGTCGGAGATGGGCAAACGTTTGAACGCTCCCCGTTCAGTGATCCCGAGCCGGAAAATCGCGGCAAGAAGAAAGCGCGCTGAGATGCCGGGCGTGATGCAGTCCGCGATCGGCACCATCCTCGTTTGCGAGCCACGTTCCTTCTGGGCACCGGCACTCCAACGGGAGTTTGAACAATCCGCGTTTTTTGTCCGTGGTTGCCGATCGCTGCGTGATCTGCCCGGTCTTATGGACCTGCCGCGCGGGATTGTGGTCTGCGATGTGACCGTTCAGCCGGCTGAGTTTCTGAACTGGTTCGCGACACCGGCGTCGCGGCGCTGGCCCAGCCTTGTCTGCGCCTCGCCAGCGACGGCTGAGCTGGAACCGGTCTTCCGGGAACTAGGAGTGCGATCGTTTCAAACCGATTTCATCGCCCCTAGGGAATTGGCGCGAATCTGCCGCCGCTGGCTCGGTCTCTGAAGTGAATTCAGTAACAGACCACAATAACCGCTGGCGAACTTTTCCACAGGCGGCGATGAAAGATTCGTCGCACGAAAGATCGGCCCTCACCTTTCGGATGCACAGTGAGGTGCTACAATCGAGGCGGTTCCGCGGCTGCTTCACTCGCAGGGGTCCCTTCGATGTCACGCGCTGGATGGTTTGCGATGGTCGCCGCGCTGATGCTGCGGGATGTCGAGATTCCGGTCGTTCGTGGTGCGGAGAACCCTCCGGACAAACCGCGGGCGACTGCTGATGCCGGATTGGTCGCACTGAATCCACAAGGGACCGTCCTGCTGGACGCGGCTGGCAAACGGCTGCTGCTCAAAGCCGAAGTCTGCCTGCGGGAAGGCCTGCTGGAGATGCTGGTCTGTCTCAAGCAGACCAAAGAGCATGAGTCGATTCTGTCGGTCGACACGAAAGCGCAGATCGTGCATGCGGGGCTGCTCGCGCTGGGATTGGAACCGGGCAAGCCCGTGCAGTTCATGCCGGAATACAAAGCCGCAACCGGCCCGCAGCTGCAGATCCATCTGACGTGGGAGGATGAAGCGGGCAAGACGCAGCGCGTCCCGGCACAGAAATGGGTCCGCAATTCGACAAAACGCTATTGGCTGGCCAAGCTCGATCCCGCACCGGCGGACATTCAGATTCCGGTCGACAGTGAACTGCGGTGGGACGCGAATCAGAACGAACTGCTGTGGTATGGCGCGATGAACGAGAAGCAGCGCGACACTGTGTTGAAGTACTCCAAGGATGCCCGGTATCGCAAGGCGATCGAAGGGTTCTTCGAGCAGACGCGGCTGAAAGAACTGAAAGCGCCGTGGGTCTTCTCGGGGAGTCACTTTTACACCGACAAGAAAACCGGCGAGACGTTTTACCAGGCCGAATCGGGCGATCTGATCTGCGTCGCCAATTTCGCGACAGCGACGATCGATCTGGCGATCAACAGCAGCGCGCAAGCCGATGAACTGATGTGGGAAGCGCATACCGAACGCATTCCGCCGATCGGGACCAAGGTCACGATCGAACTGCAGCTCGATCCCGCGAAGCCTGCTGCCAAACCGGTTCAACCTTAAGGATCGTGTGGCTCTTCATGCGACGAACTGTATGGCTGATGCGTCACGGGCAGGCGGAAGATCCGGACACCGCGGGTTCGGACGAAGAGCGCGCGCTGACGGACCTCGGCCGCCGGCAAGTCGCGGCGGCAGCGGCGTGGTTGAGGGAACATGCGCCCTCACCGACCCTTGTCTGGCATAGTCCCGTACGTCGCGCAAGAGAAACAGCACAGGCCGTTGCAGACGCCCTGGGAGCTTCAACGGTGCTGGAAGAGCAGCCTCTGTTGGCCCCGGGGATGTACCCCGCGCGGCTGTTCGCGGCAGTCGCCATCACCACTCACCCCGTGATCCTGTGCGTCGGTCATCAGCCGGACATTGGCGGTGCAATTCAGGATGCCGTCAGTGGCGGTCGTTATGCCGTCGCGCCGGGAACGATCGCGGCGCTCGAGTTTCCGTCAACCATCGCACCGGGTGGTGCCGCGTTGCGGTGGCTGGTCGATCCCGACTGGTTCGGCTAACCGCCAATTGAATACATCGGCCGCAGTGGCTGAATGAACCGGGCCGTGTTGATTTCGTGGCCCTCTTTCTTGGCCGCCACACTGGTCCGCACGGCGGCTTCAATCTCGGCGTCGGTACCCTGCCCTCGCAGCAGCGCGCGGATGTCGGTCTCGTCCATGCTGAACAGACAATTCCGCAACTTGCCGTCCGCGGTCAGCCGCAGGCGATTACAGCTCATGCAGAACGGCTGGCTGATCGACGAAATGAAACCAATCTGGCCGACACCATCAGCGAAGACGTAATCGGTCGCGGGGGCGTTCGGATCCTGATGCGGCGCGGGAACCAGCGGCATCAGCTCCGCCGACATGCGGTCGATGATCTCCTGCGCATAAAGAACTTTGTCCCGCTCCCACGCGTTGTCGGCGTCGAGCGGCATGTATTCGATAAAGCGGACCTCGATTCCCGTTTCGCGGGCAAACTGACCGAACGGAACGATTTCGTCCTCGGTCATACCCTTTACAGAGACCGCGTTGATCTTGATCGGATCAAAGCCGACCCGCTGCGCGGCCGCAATTCCCTCACGGACTTGCTCGTATCCTTCGCGGCGGGTGAACTGCTTGAATTTGACCGGATCGAGCGCATCGAGGCTGATGTTGATTCGACGGAGTCCGGCCGCATAAAGCGCTTCAGCCTGATCGGCGAGCAACAGACCGTTCGTGGTCAGACCGACATCATTGATGCCCGGAATCGCCACCAGGAGACGCACGAGCTTGTCGAGATCGCGCCGCACCAGCGGTTCGCCGCCGGTTAACCGCAACTGCGAGATTCCCAGCGGCACGACCGCACGCACAAACCGTTCCATCTCTTCGAACGTCAGCAGTTCCTGACGTTCCATGAAGGTCACATTCTCCGCCGGCATGCAGTAAAAGCAGCGGATGTTGCACCGGTCGGTGACGCTGATCCGGAGGTTGTCGTGCACGCGGCCGAA
>DASRYX010000011.1:0-3371 GCA_035686985.1 Planctomycetaceae bacterium
GGATTCGCCCCCTCGGAGAGACCGGGAGAGAAATCACCGGCCGCACTTTTGTTCCTGTTTCGCGTGATCTAGACTGGCTTGATTCCGCCGAGTTTTCAGGAATGAATTCGCCCATGGACGAACAGCTGGCCACCAATGTCACGTGGCATGATCCGACGATCACGAAAGACGATCGCGTCCGCCTGAATGGCCACAAACCGGCGGTGCTGTGGTTCACCGGGCTCTCCGGCTGCGGCAAGAGCACGGTGGCGAACGCCGTCGACCGCCTGCTGTACAAGCAGGGCCGGCACAGCTATGTCCTGGATGGCGACAACATCCGGCTGGGGCTCAGCAAGAACCTCACGTTCTCACCGGAAGACCGCACCGAGAATCTCCGCCGGATTGGTGAAGTCGCGAAGCTCTTCACGCACGCCGGGAATCTCACGCTGGCGGCGTTCGTCTCGCCCTATCGAGCCGACCGGGACAGCATTCGGGCTCTGCTGGAGCCCGGCGAGTTCATCGAAATCTATGTGAACGCGTCGCTCGAAACCTGCGAGAAGCGCGACCCGAAGGGCCTCTACAAGAAAGCCCGCGCCGGTGAGATCAAGGGGTTCACGGGGATTGATGACCCGTACGAAGCCCCGCTGACGCCAGAGCTCGTGCTCGATGCGGATCACAAGGGCGTCGACGTGCTTGCCGGTGAAGTCATGACGTACCTGGAACAGCGCGGCTACTTCCAGGTCTGACCGTTCAGGCGGCGCGACGGCAGGTCTCGGCGAGCGCGTGTTTCTCGATCAGGCGTTGCAACCCGCGCCAGACACGTTCGGCCTGCAGCACGCGATGACACGCGAGATGCAGGTCGCCGCTGTTGGGACACGTCTTGCAATAACTCGCCGCGCAGGGAACCTCCGCGGCGACGAACTCATGTGCCGTCCCCGGCGGTCCCGAGCGCACGGCGCTGGTGCAGGTGAAGACGCCCAGCGACGGCGTGCCGAGTTCCGCCGCGAGGTGCAGCGGCCCGGAGTCGTTCGAGAACATCGCATCCACCTGCGTCACCACCGCGGCGAGTTCCTTGATGGTCGTCCGGCCGGTGAGATCGAGCACGGCGGCACCGGGAACTCGCTGCTGGATCTGGCGGGTCATCTCTTCCGATGCCGGGCGATCGGCTTTCGCGCCGACAAGGACCGCGGTTCCGCCCCACGTGTGAGCCGCACGGGACAGCACGTCGGCGAAACCGGCGACCGGCCAACGCTTGGTTTCCCACTTCGCGCCCCACTGCACGGCGATGAGCGGTCGCGGCAAACCGGCGAGCCATTTCTTCGCCGCCGCATGAGCCGTGAGCGGAACTTCGATCAGCACGCGCCGGGGAGTATCGCCGACGCCGAGTGCTTCCGCGACGCGCCAGTAGCGAGCGTGGGCCGGCATCGCGCGTGGTGTGTTGGGAATGGTGTGCGTGGTCGAAAGATGCGCTCCCTCTCGCGCGGTCTCCAGGCCAATGCGATAGCGCGCGCGGGTGGCCCAGGTCATCAGCGCCGACCGCAGCAGACCCTGCAGATCGAAGACGAGATCGAAGCGCGCCTGCGCGAGTTCACGAGCGAGCGTACCGATCTGCGTCCAGGTCGGTCGGCGATCACAGCGGATGACCGCGTCGAGATCCGGATGCCCGGTGACCAGATCGGCGAGTTCCCGCTGCACCACCCATGTGATGTGACTCGTGGGGAAACGTCGTCGGAGTGCGGGCAAGAGCGGCAACGCCTGCACGACATCCCCCAGCGCGCTCGGCTTGATAATGGCAATGCGGCGGGCATCAATAAGCGGCAGTCGTTCCATCGTCGCGGAATCGTAAATCGCCATCCGCAAATCGACAACGGCAGTCTTGTAGGTCAGGCTGTGCCTGACTTCTTTCGTCTTCGGAAAGACAGGATTCGTCAGGCACAGCCTGACCTACGGGAAAAAAAAGCCCGTAAGTAACGGGGCTCCAGGGGGGCTAAGAGCCTGCATCACTTACGGGCGATCGGATCGAAGACGATCGTGCCCTGACAAGGGGAGCGAGCGCATCCGTGCGCAGCTCCCCGCGTCCTGTCCCGCACGAGTGCGTTGCTTCGCGCGTCCGTGCGCGAGGACTTCACACCCGGTCTGATGACCCGTTGCCGACTCATCAAACCTGCGTTACGGGATCGGGCGGCGGGAAGGTAAAGACCTGATGCGAACGCGTCAACAGCAACTGTTGATTCACCGCGCGGATTGCATTTTTTGCATGAGGAACGCGGAAATTCTCTGCGTGGCAAGGCCCCTTTCTCATTGTGCCGCCGATTAAACGTCATTCCCGCGCAAGCGGGAATCCAGCGATCGTGCAGTGCGAGTCGACGCAGAGTGCATCGTCAGCGCGGCGGCGGCCGTTTCTTCGGTTTTGGCCGCAGGATCAGATACGTCCCTACGGCGAAGATTGCACCGGGAATGAGGAACTTCAGCGGCGCTCGACTGCGGATCACCATCAGAATTGTCAGTAACACACCGAGCGCCGTCTGCCACGAAACGCGCATCTGGGCGGCATCGCGTTCCAATGTCGGCATGGCAATCCATACCGCACACATCACCACGCCCACGCGGGAGAGTGCCCCGGCCCACAGCTTCGCGCCGCTGTCCTCCACGCTGAAATACATCGCCGCCGCCACCACGAAACAACTCGCGGCAATCAGCCCGATGGACCACCGATTCACTGGAATAAGCCCGGATGACATGCGTGGATTATGCGGCGAGGCTACGTGTGGTGACAATCCAACGACGAAGAGAGTGCAAAGTGGTCGGTGAAAAATGCAGAGTGCAAAATGAAGCGAAGAGAAAAGCCGTCTTCCACTTTGCATTTCTCACTTTGCACTTCGCTTCTTCCACGTAACTGCCCTCCCCCGCTCTCCACGCCCGCCGCTAGAATGGCGGCGTGGTCTTCTCTGAAAGCGGTGGGAATTGATGCTGCAGTTGCCTCCCGATTTGTTGTCGCAGGTCTCGAGCTGGTCGATGCCGTTCATCGCCGGTTGCGGCGTGTTCCACCTGCTCGTGTTCTTCTACCTGATGGCGTGGGCCCGGCGCGATCTCCGCCGACTCACCCACGACTTGGACTCTTTCACCCGCGATATGAAGCACCGCAGCGTGCTCGACCGCAGCAGTGATCTGTCCGACCAGATCGACGCCTTTCTCGCCGATATCCGTGACGTCCTCGACGATCCCGCGAAACAAGGCGAACGCCGGGCGCTCGTGCAGCGGATGTCGATCCTCGATGAAGAACGGCGGTACCTGCAATCGCATCGGTTTGAAACGTGGTACACCGTCGCGCGGACGATGATCGAAGCGTATCCTCTCGCCGGCGTGATGGGCACGGTCTTCGCGATCGGGGC
>DASRYX010000012.1:0-4728 GCA_035686985.1 Planctomycetaceae bacterium
TGAGAAGTCCGCACACGGCGAGATAAATCGGGACGGCCAACCACCGGGCGGCGACCACGCCGTCGGTCAGTTTCCGATAGGCACGGACAATCAGCGACTCCCGCGGTTCAGCATGATCCGTCCCGCTTCGATGCGGCTTCAGCAGCCAGACGGCGATGATCGGGACGAAGGTGCTCGACAGCAGATAGGACGCGATCATCGCGAAGCCCACCGCCAGCGAGAGCGGGGCGAACAGTTCGCGCGGTGCGCCAGACATGAAGAATGTAGGCACGAAGACAGCGAGAATGCACAACATCGCCAGCAGTCGGGGCACGGCGGTCTGTGAGTTGCCGCGAAAGACAGCCAAGGCAACCGAGGGGGTTTTTGACAGCTGAGTGTGAATGTTTTCAATCTCGACGGTGGCTTCGTCGACAAGAATCCCGACCGCAAGCGCGAGACCGCCGAGCGTCATCAGGTTCACCGTTTGTCCAGTGAGCCATAAGCCCACGATCGCCGCCAGAATCGCCAGCGGGATATTCAGAACAACAACCGTCGCGCTGCGCCAGTCCCGCAGGAAGACGAGCACCATTAAACCGGTCAGCAGCGCCCCGAGCAGCCCTTCCGTCGCGAGGCTTTGAATGGCGCGGGTCACATACGGAGATTGATCGAACTCGAACGCCACTTTGATGTCATCTGGAAGTTCCTTCTGCATCTTCGGCAACGCCCGCTTGATCTCGTCGATGACGTTCATCGTCGACGCATCCGCGCGCTTGGTCGCCAGGATGTAGACTGCGCGACGACCGTTAACGAGCGCGTACCCTGTCGTGAGATCCGCCGCGTCATCGATGGAGCCGATGTCCCGCAAATAGACGGTCTGCTTGCCGGTCATGATCGGGATCTGCCCGAGTTCGCGGATGTCGCGCACCAGCGCGTTCGTCGGGACGGAAGGGTAACGGTCGCCCAGGTGGAGGTTGCCGGAGGGGTTGATCGTGTTCCCGTTGGTCAGCGCGGAGATCACGTCATCGGGCGACACTCCGTACGCGCGCAACCGATCGGGATTGGCTCGGATCACGATGCTGCGCGCGGATCCACCGAACGGCGGCGGCGCGGAAACTCCGGGCAGCGAGGAGAACATGGGCCGGACTTTGAACAGCGCCTGGTCCTGAATCTCGGCGATGGTCTTCGTGCCGCTCGACAGCACGAGATAACCGACTGGGACGCTGCCCGTGTCGAACCGCATCACGAACGGCGGCACCGTGCCCGGCGGCATCATCGCGCGGGAACGGTTGACGTAGTTGATCGTTTCCGCCATCGCCTGGGCCATGTTGGTGCCGGGATGGAAGATCAACTTCATGAGCGCCGTCCCCTGCACGTTGCGGCTCTCCACATGGTGGATGCCGTTGATGTACAGGAAGTGATACTCGTAGTAATTGGTGAGGAGCCCTTCCATCTGCGCGGGGTCCATGCCGCCGTACGGTTGACAGACATAAATCACCGGCAGGTTGAGGGCAGGAAAGATGTCAACCGCCATCGGCTTCAGCGGCAGATCGACGCCTCGATCGCCGAGCCAGCGGTCGACGCTTTTGGGGCGCACGACGCTCAGTCCGGTCAGCACAATGGCGAACAGGATCACGAGCACCGTCTTCGGTCGACGAAGCGCAAAATGAATCGGGTTCATGACGAAATCTTAGCTCCGGACCGAACCCGCGTCGATCAGTCAGGCCGCCCTCTCACGCCTTCGGAATGAAGTGCGCCGCATAGCTGCGGATCTGCGTCCCGTTCAGAACATGGAAGACGCGCAATTGCTGAATCAACTCCTGGCTGAACCGGCTGAGTGGAATGTGCACGAGCTTCTTCCCATAGCGCTTGGCGAGCTGTCGCCAGCCGAGGCCCGGTGGCTGTGAACACATCAAAGCGACGTGCTTCTCACGCGAGTGAAAACACGCGGCAGCGATCAGGCGTTCTTCCAGCGTGTCGGTGAAATCGAACCGGCGATCCCGCCAGATGTCCGACACCGGCCGCGGGGGGAACAGGAACACCGACCCGCCGTACGTGGCCTGACCAATCCCCGGGCCGACGAGGTTCTTCTGAAAGTCCGTGGCGAAGAGCGCGAGCGTGGATTCATCATGATGCTCCGCGTGCCAGGTGACGCGCCACGGATAGTCGCGCGGGTCGGCTGGACTGTCGAACAGCATGATCACGCAATCGAGGTTGCCCTTCGCCGGCGGCAGGACCTTCACATAAAGATCGCCCGTGTGCCAGTTGCGGAGCGTCTCGCGGATGTCGAGACCGTCTTTGAGACTGGTCGAAAATTTTTCGCTCCGCGCGAGATCATTGCCGAGCAGCGCCAGCGCGGTGTCTTTCACATGCGTACGGAATTTTTCGATGGCCACATCTTCCGGCGGCCAGCTGCATTGTCGGAACGGGTTCCACCGCATCTGCCATTTGAGCTGGTCGAGCTTCGCCGGCGCGGGTTTCAGCTGAATGGTCCGCCAGGTGATGAGCGGTCCCGGCAACCGACTCTTCAAGTGGACGACATCCCCGTCTGGTAACCGGCAGCGATGAATGCCGCACTTCACTTCGGGAAACGGTACCAGCGATTGCGGCAGATACTCGCGAGCCGTCTCCGCCACCGACTGAGCGAACTGGTCCCCCATCGTCTGCTGCGCGGCAACCATCAGCGTGTAGAAGTCCGGCGTCATCCGTCGCTCGATCAGCGACAGGTTCCGCACATATTGAATGTACGACTGCAGCAGCTTCGGCGAGATTTTTCGGGCTCGTTTTCCCAGCGTCTCTTTATAGTGCTCGCGTGCAGCGAGCAGCAGCGCTTTGACGCCATCGACGGAGAGATTGTCATCCTGCTCGAGTTCAGCCCGCGCGAGTTCGTACTGGGCTGTGATAAACGGCAGCTCTCCCAGCATGAAAATCGAGGTGTGCGGATCAACGGCGAACGTCTGCGGCTCTTCCACCGCGTCGTCATGCGCGCGGAGCGAATGCCGTTCGAGATACGCTTCCCGAATCCACGGCCAATCCATCAGCGAGCAGACCAGCAGAATTTTCTCGTAACGCTGTTCGAGCTGGCGTAACTGATCCGCCATATGCACGACACGATCGCGCGGTTGATCGCCCGGCAGCGGCGGAATCGACGGCAACAGCGCCGCCGAAAATCGATCCACCGCGACCTGCTTCAGCGCATACGGGTCCGGCAGAACCGCGGCGTAGCTTTCGAATCTCGCGGTTTCCAGATCGATGAACGCACACGGCTTCCGCTCCTGCAGCGCGAGTCGCAGCGCGGCAACCACCGGTTGACAGGGATCAATGGGAACATAACTCGCGGTGCGGACATCGGCGTCGCTGTCGTCGGGGCGGTCCGTTTCCCCGGACCACTCCTGCGGCGCGAGCCAGCGCGGCTCTTCCTGCATGACAATTGACAGCCCCGGCAGGAAGCCGATCGCATGCTCCACCGCGGCTTGAAATGACGGCGGCAACGGCACCGCGAGACAATCGAACGGCTCGTCGAGCATTCGCCGACGAACTTCGACGGCGAAGTCGCCGCTGCCGTGAATCACCGGCAAGCAGGTAATCCGCTCACTGAACCGCAACACCGCCGCGCTGTCTTGTGCCACACCAATCACCTCACCGTCAGTATGGCACGCGAGTCGTGTTGCCGCCAAGCAACGGAAGCCCAGCCTTATCTGAAGGCGGGGTCTCTTCAACGCGACAGAAAGCGACCCACCCTTCAGAAAGGGTGGGCTTCCGATGACTTTGTGGCGTGCGTCCTGCGGGTTGGGATATACTATGAAGATTGACCTGACTCGTGATGAGACTTCAGACTGATGACGATGACCGCGAATTTGACGCCGCAATCTTTGGCCGACCGTCTGCTGGTTCGACTGCTCGCTTTGCTGAATGACGCCGATGCGCAGACGAAGCCGCTGGAGCACGATCCGTATCGGAGCCAGTTGTTCGAGGTCTTCGTGACCGCCGAAGGGGCGGGATACCTTCAAGAAGGCTCGACGCCGGATTATCGCCCCGAGGGGCTGTGCCGGGCGCTCGGCGAGAAGTGGGGACTCGCTCAAGCGGCGAAGGACGCCACTGAAGGGCAATCCGCGATGGCTCAGGACCATCTCCGCAAGATGCGGCTCCTGTGGTCGCTCTCCCGGATGTGGATGGAGTGGGACTACGCCTGGCGCCGTTGGGATGAGTTTCATCCCGATGGTGACGCGGTTCAAGGCTGACGGCGAAGATGCCAAACGGACCACGAAGGACGAGGCATGCCGGAGTCGCATGAAGCGCCACAATGGGCCGTAATATCCCTCTGCCTTATTCTCATCGCCATCGGACTCTACTTTCGCCACTATGAGCGCGAGGGCTTTCGGAGATTGCCGAAATCGGATGTGTCCATTCGCCTCATGGGCCTGAGCTTCACCATCCTTGGCCCGCTCACATTTTTTGTGGTCGCCTACAAACCCATGCAGGATGCGCTGCATCATAAACCAAAAGTTGCCGTACCCGCAGTGGCGATCTTTGGTGCTGCAATTTTTGTATACATGGGCCTGGTGATGCTCCTCACGGGATCATGGTTCTATCGTTTGCGCGCCAGCGGACAACATCGTCGGGTCGAAAAGCTCGGACGAATGATGTTGATCGGTGGCGCGGTGTTCTGTGTCGCAGTCGTCGTGGGATTTTTTTACGCTCTCAGAACACTGGGATATGGGTGAACCAGCCCATTTACGGTGTTTCCATCAA
>DASRYX010000013.1:0-6699 GCA_035686985.1 Planctomycetaceae bacterium
CCGCGTCCGCGACGCAATGGGCGGCCCCATGCCGCTTCAGGCACGCGAAGACTTCATCATCGAACCAGCTCTCATGACGAAACTCAAAGACCAGCGCTGCCCGACTATCGATCACCTGAAGAAAGGCATCTAACCGGGGCACGTCGATTTTGAGATGCGGCGGCAACTGAAAGAGGATCGGCCCGCGACGTTCCTTGAGAACCGCCGCCGCTTCGAGCAACTGCTCGACGGGCTCTTTACAGTTCCGCAACTGCTTGAAATGGGTGATCGCCTGCGGCGCTTTGAGCACGAAGCGAAAGTTCTCCGGGACCTGTTGCGTCCAAGACTCAATCACGCTGGCGGCCGGTAATCGATAGAATGAATTGTTCACTTCGACCGTAGAAAGGCGCTCGGAGTAGTAACGCAGCATCTCTTTCTGCGGCAGCTTTTCCGGGTAGAAACTTCCCTTCCACTCTTTATAGCTGTATCCGCTCGTCCCGACATAAAACTGCATTTTTGGACCCAAATGCGGTAGCGTCAGTCACAGTTCGGGACGTGAATCCGTCTCCCAAGCGAACAGAATCAGAAAACAAAAAACCCCGGCATCGCGAAAGCGAACCGGGGTTCTTCAAGTGGCGGGGGCAGGATTTGAACCTACGACCTCGAGGTTATGAGCCTCGCGAGCTACCGGGCTGCTCCACCCCGCGTCATTGTTGCGTCAGGTTTATTCCCGTCGGCAAGCCAAGTATATCGGCCCGCTGGCGGAAAGATAGTGACCGAAAATCGAATTCCGCACGAAACTAAAAAAGACCCGTCACTGACCGAATATCTTCACAGTCAAGGATTTGACGCCTGAGCGCTGCAAAGATCGATCAAAGGAAAACGAATGCCGAAGGTGGGACTCGAACCCACACGATATTGCTATCACTGGATTTTGAGTCCAGCGCGTCTGCCAGTTCCGCCACTTCGGCCCGAACGAGCCGGGTATCATGCGATGAATCGGCCTGAAACGTCAAGGTCGTTGACACCGATTTCACATGAGCTCTGTCATCCCGTGCCCGGCTTCCAGATTCGCCGGAACGCATTGCGCCAACGTTAGATTCCGACTCTGCGGGTTGTGTTGATCTTCGCATCATCTGCGTCTAGAATTCGGGGCGCCGAACGGGACGTGAACAGGAGATCTGGCCCCGTTTTGCAGGACATGGCACCGGACGTGCCTGATTGTAAACCCAAGATGGCGTGTCGGTTATGGCGTCCTATGACGCAATCCTGCTGTATGCCGCCGTGCTGGTCGGCTTCGCTGCGACCAATCTCATTCTCACCCATATTCTGGGACCGAAGAAAAAGACGGCCGTCAAGCAGATGCCGTATGAATCGGGCATGGACCCGGTGGGTGACGCACGGCAGCCGTTCGACGTGAAGTTTTATCTGGTCGCGATTCTCTTCCTCGTCTTCGACGTGGAATTGCTCTTCCTCTATCCCTGGTCGGTGAGTGCCTATCTCGGACCGGGTGGTGTGCCGGACGACTTACGCAGCACGGTCTTCGGCGTGATGCTCATTTTCATGGGCACGCTGGCGATTGCGTACGTCTATGCCTGGCGAAAAGGAGTCTTCCGGTGGCGGTGAAAGACGTTCCCGACAACGTGTTTATGACAACGCTCGACGCGGCGGCGAACTGGGCGCGATCGAACAGCCTGTGGCCGATGCCGTTCGCAACGGCGTGCTGCGGCATCGAACTGATGGCAACGGCGTCATCCCGGTTCGACCTGTCGCGGTTCGGTGCGGAAGTGATGCGATTCTCGCCGCGGCAATGCGATCTGATGATCGTTGCCGGCCGCGTCGTGATGAAGATGCTGCCCGTGCTGCAACGGATCTGGCTGCAGATGCCGGAGCCGAAGTGGTGCATCTCGATGGGGGCCTGTGCCAGCACCGGTGGTGTGTTCGACACCTATGCCGTGGTGCAGGGCGTCGACCGTTTCATCCCCGTCGACATCTACGTTCCTGGTTGCCCGCCGCGGCCGGAACAGCTCATCGCCGGGATCATCGCCCTGCAGGACAAAGTCATCAAGACGGGCACGATCAACGGCCGCGAGTTCGCCAAGCGAACCTCAGCGACCGGTCCCGCGCCGTTCGATGCGGACGAGTTGATCCGCATCCGTGAAGCCAACGAACAACTGCCGGTGTTGAACTGACCATCGAGGACCGAATGAGTCATCAGGAACTCCTGCAGGCGCATTTTCCGTCGGCAGGGCTGGATTTCAGTGAGTTTCGCGATAACCGCCGAGTGATCGTTCCCAAGGAACGGCTCGTCGAGGTGTTGACGTACCTGAAGACGGAAGGCGGTTTCGACTTCCTCTCCGACATCACTGCCGTCGATTACCTCGAGTATGATGACGCCACGGATCGTTTCGGCGTCGTCTACATCCTCGCAAACACCGAAACAGGCGTGCGGGTGATCGTGAAGACGTTCGTGAACGATCCCGATCCGACGCTGCCGTCGATGTATCCGCTCTGGAAGTGTGCCGACTGGACCGAGCGTGAAGTCTACGACATGTACGGCATCCGTTTCGAAGGTCATCCCGACCTGCGCCGGATCATGATGCCGGATGAATTTACGGCGTTCCCCCTGCGGAAAGATTACCCGCTCAAAGGCCGCGGCGAACGCCACAACTTCCCGGTGATTACCCGGTCCGAAAGCTAACTCCAGACCAACTGCTGAATTCAGTCGGTTCCATCCGCTGCGGAACGATTCATGCCTTTTCAAGTTTCTGATCTCGCCGAAATTGATGCCCCGGAGAAGGAGTATCTCTGGACGCTCAACTTCGGTCCGCAGCACCCCGCCACGCACACCACCCTGCGGCTGGTTCTCACGCTGGACGGCGAACGCGTTGTCAAAGCCGTTCCGTACATCGGCTACCTGCATAGCGGCTTCGAAAAGCTGGGCGAAGACCTCGACTTCAACCAGTATGTGACCATCGTCGACCGCATGAACTATATCTCGCCGCTGGCGAACGAAATCGCCTGGCACCATGCAGTCGAGAAGCTGCTCGATATCGAACTCACGCCGCGCTGCAAATACATCCGCACGATCCTCGCGGAAATCATGCGCATTCAGGATCACCTGCTGAACGTCGGGACCTGTGCGCTCGACCTGGGTGGCTTCACCGCGTTCCTGTACTTTTTCAATCTCCGCGAACAGATTTACGACATTGTCGAGCACGCCTCGGGACAGCGGTTTCACACTAGCTACACCCGCGTGGGTGGTGTCATGTTCGATGTCAACAACGACTGGGTCGACAAGGTCCGCAAGTTCTGTGCGGGCTTCCGTGCAGTTCATGAAGAAGTCCACAAGCTGCTGACCCGCAACCGGATCTTTATTGAGCGTGTGCAGGGCGTCGGCTACCTCAGCAAAGAAGATGCGATCAACAAGGGCGTGACCGGGCCGCTGGCGCGAGCTTCAGGCGTATTGCGTGATCTGCGCAAGGATGAGCCGTACTTGGCCTATCCCGACTTCGATTTCAAAGTCGTGGCGTCTAAAGGCGGCGACTGCTACGCGCGCTATCTGGTCCGCATGCAGGAAATGATCGAAAGCCTCCGAATCATCGAGCAGGCGATTGAAAATATTCCCGCCGGTCCGATCAACGTCGATCCCGAAACCAAGGCGGTGATTCCCGCTAAGCCGGCGGTGTATCGCAGCATCGAGGGCCTGATCCAGCACTTCGAAGTGATCATGCCGAACCGGCAGGCGGGCAGTCCGAAAGAAGAAATCTACGCGGCGAACGAAACCGCTAACGGTGAACTCGGCTTCTACATCGTCGGCGATGGAACCTGGCGTTCGTATCGCGCCCGCTGTCGGCCGCCGTCGTTCATCCACTTCGCCACGTTCCCGGACATGATCAAGGACCACATGCTCAGCGACGTGGTCGCCGTGCTGGGCAGCCTGAACATCATCGCCGCGGAACTCGATCGATAAGCGAAACAACAGGACATTTTTTGATGGCGGTTTTAACAGAGGCGATGCAAAGCCAGATCAAGGAGCTTTGCACCAAATATCCGAACAAGCAGGCGGTGACGCTTCCCGCACTCCACATGGTGCAGGACGAGTTCCGGCACGTCTCGATTGAAGCCATCAAGGAAATCGCCGCGCTGCTGGAACTGCACCCGGCGGAAGTCCACGACACCATGTCGTTCTACGGCTTCTTCCGCGATGAGAATCACAAGCTCGGCAAGCATCGCGTGTGGGTCTGCCGCAGCATCAGCTGCATGCTGCGGGGCGGCGAAGAACTGCTGGCCGGCCTGTGTGAGAAGTACCACGTCAAGCCGGGAGACACGACCGCTGACGGCAAGATCACATTGGAATTCGCCGAGTGCCTGGGGGCCTGCGAAGGCGCCCCGTGTATCCTTGTCGACGACAACTGCGAGATGAACATGACGACGGAAAAGGTGACGTCCCTCGTCAACAAGATGTAAGACAAACGCTGCCCCAAACAGCGAGTACGCAAGGATCTTCTGATTCAGAGTTGAACGTTCAGAAGATTCGAGGAAACGAAATCGCATGGCGAAGTTTGAACCGGTTCTGTTAGCTCGCGTCGGCAAGCCCGACTCCGCGTCGCTGGCGACGTATCAGCGCGACGGCGGCTACAGCGCGCTGAAAAAAGCCCTCGGGATGCCCCCCGACGACGTGATCAACACCGTCAAGGATTCCGGTCTGCGCGGCCGCGGCGGTGCGGGTTTTCCGACGGGATTGAAATGGACGTTCCTGCCGAAGGGACATCCCGGCCCGATCTACCTCGCGATCAATGCCGACGAATCCGAACCGGGCACTTTCAATAACCGTATTCTCATGGAAGACGATCCCCATCAGATCATCGAGGGGATCATCATTTCCTGCTTCGCGATCAAGTCGAACAAGTCGTTCCTCTATCTGCGATATGAGTACGGCAAGAGTTATCGGGCGCTCGACAACGCCATCAAGGAATGTTACGCCGCAGGAATCCTCGGCGATAACGTGATGGGCTCGGGCTTCAAGTGCGACATCGTACTGCATCGCGGCGCGGCGGCGTACATCTGCGGTGAAGAAACCGGCTTGATCGAGAGCCTTGAAGGCAAGCGCGCGTGGCCCCGAATCAAGCCGCCGTTTCCCGCGATTGAAGGTGCGTTCCGCAAGCCCACGATTGTTAATAACATCGAAACGATGGCGTGCGTTGTCCACATCATCAACAAGGGTGTGGAGTGGTTCAAATCGCTCGGGGTTCCCGCCGATCCGAACAATCCGCGCGATGCCGGCAGTTACGGACCGAAGCTGTATTGCCTCAGTGGCCATGTGAATAAGCCGGGCTGCTATGAAGTGCCGCTCGGCATCACGGCCCGGCAACTCATTGAGGAATACGGCGGCGGTGTGCCGAATGGACGCGGTATTAAGGCCGTGGTCCCCGGCGGGATCAGCATGGGTTTTCTTTCCGCGAGCGAACTCGATACGCCGCTCGATTTCAACGGCCCGGGCAAAGTCGGTTGCCTCGGTCTCGGCACTGCGGCGGTGGTCGTAATCGACGATCAGACCAGCATGGTCGACGTCCTCTACAACTGCTGCCGGTTCTTCTCGCATGAGTCGTGCGGCCAATGCACGCCCTGCCGGGAAGGGACCGCGTGGATGACGAAGATCATGCACCGCATCCGCAGCGGTCAGGGCGAGCTTCGCGACCTCGACCTCCTCGCGGAAGTCGCCGGGTCAATCGGCATCATCCCCGGCACCACGATCTGCGGTTTGTCCGATGGCGCTGCCTGGCCGGTCAAGAACGCGATCAAAAAATTCCGCCCGGAATTCGAAGAGTACATCCAAAGCAAGAAGTCGACGATCAAGCCGGCAGAACTTCTCGCCGCCCACTGATCTTCGTCTGAAAACTGACTCCGGATTGCATTGATGCCTACCGTTTATGTTGACGACAAATCGATCGAGATCGGCGCGAATGAGCGGCTGAATTGTATTCAGGCGGCCGAACGGGCTGGCATCGAGATTCCGTCGTATTGCTATCACCCCGCGCTGTCGGTTGTTGCCAGCTGCCGGATGTGCCTCGTTGAAGTCGGCGAGAAAAAGCCCGACGGCACCGTCAGCATTCCGCCGAAGGTGTTTCCCGGCTGCCAGACACCGGTGAAAGATGGCACCGTCATCGTCACCAACAGCAAGCGCGTGCTGGATGCCCAGAAGGCGACGCTGGAATATCTGCTGCTGAATCACCCGCTCGATTGCCCCGTGTGCGATCAGGCCGGTGAATGCGGATTGCAGGACTTCAGCTACAAGTACGGTCGCGGCTACAGTCGGTTGAACGAGCCGAAGACGCTCAAGCCGGACAAGGATTACATCGGCGATCAGATCACGTTGTTCACCGATCGTTGCATCATGTGCACGCGGTGCGTGCGGTTCACACGGGAGTACAGCGGCACCGGAGAACTGCAGGTTATCAACCGCGGCTCGCACGAAGAGATTGACATCTTCCCCGGCCAGCCGTGCAACAACAAACTCGCGGGGAACGTGGTTGACCTCTGTCCCGTCGGGGCGCTCTGCAGCAAAGATTTTCTCTACGAACAGCGCGTCTGGTGGCTCAAGGGACGCGACAGCGTCTGCCCCAATTGCAGTACCGGCTGCAGCATCCGCGTCGATCAGAACAATGATGTGCTCTACCGCCTGAAGCCGCGGTACAACCCGCAGGCACAGGGCCACTT
>DASRYX010000014.1:0-3818 GCA_035686985.1 Planctomycetaceae bacterium
TTGCGCATCTGGTACTCCATCTCGCTCTTGGCGTTCTCACGCTTGAGCGGCGGATCCCACACGCCGCCGCCGTTCCAGTAGACGCGGAGCGCGAGGATCTTGCCGATTTCACCGTCATGAATCCGCTTGATCGTTTCGAGATAGCGGGCTTCGTGATGCCGCTGGAGACCAACGCCGACCTTCAGCTTCTTTTCCTTGGCGACCTTGTTGGCTTCCAAGACCTGCCGCACGCCGGGAGCGTCCACGGCGACAGGTTTTTCCATGAAGATGTTGCGGCCGGATTTCACGGCGTACTCAAAGTGAATCGGCCGGAATCCCGGAGGCGTCGCCAGGATTACGAGGTCCACGCCGCTGTCGATCACCTTCTGATAGGCGTCGAAGCCGGTGAAGATCTTGTCGTCCTGAACGGCGACGCGTTCGCCCTTCTCGCCCATCTGGTCTTTGAGGTTCTTGATCGCGCCTTTGGCGCGGTCTTCGAAGGCATCCGCCACCGCAACCAGTTTCACGTTGCCGTTGGTAGCGAGGGCCTGTCCTGCCGCACCGGTGCCGCGACCGCCGCAACCGACGAGCCCCACCTTAATCGTGTCATCGCCGCTGGCGTAGACACCGTTCTGCAAGGCCAGTTGAGCGGCCGCCGTGCCCAGCGCGGCGACCGAAGCGGACTTCATGAAGTCCCGGCGATTCGATTCCATCGTTAACTCCCAGAGGTCATAACAGGGTGACAATTCGGGATCAGCAAGCAGAACAGCGGCTACTCATCGCGGCCGGGTTTTTCTTTCGCGTCGATCGGCAGCACCGCATTGTATTGCAGGTTTTTGCGTTGCTCTTCCGTCGGCACCTTCAACGGACGGATCACACGGAAACCGACGTGCAATGCGTCGGTCATGTACCACACGCTTTGCGGAATCTGCGGGTCCTGCTGCTTCCAGTCCAAGGACGACGGCACGCGGATCGCGCTGCGACAGCCTTCGGGACTTGCCTGCCAGTTGCCACCCCGCGCGACGCGC
Source organism: Planctomycetaceae bacterium (assembly GCA_035686985.1). Taxonomy (GTDB): domain Bacteria; phylum Planctomycetota; class Planctomycetia; order Planctomycetales; family Planctomycetaceae; genus DSVQ01. The sequence goes on from DASRYX010000014.1 coordinate 1,008, forward strand.
GGATATTCGGTGCTCGGAATCGCCAGCGGGTTCTCCGCGACCTGACCGGGGCCGAACTTCTTGTAGAAATCCGGTTCGTACTTGTCGAGGCACCACTCCGAGACGTTGCCATGCATGTCGTACAAGCCCCACGGATTGGGCTTCTTCTGGCCGACTTTCTTGTACTTGTCTCCGGCGTTGTCCACGAACCATGCATAGTCGCCGAGTTTCTCCGCATCATCGCCGAACGAGTAAGGTCCCGTCGTCCCAGCGCGGCAGGCGTATTCCCACTCGGCTTCCGTCGGCAGACGGTAATAGTGACCGGTTTTTGCGGAGAGCCACTCGCAATACTTTTTCGCAGCGTGTTGTGTCATGCAGATGGCAGGGAAACCGCGCTGACCCATGCCGAACGTCATGTCGGTGTACGGCTTCGTCGGCCGGGTGACCGCGTCGGCTTTCGGATCGAGGTCCGTCGGTTTCAGGTTCTCGACCTTGCGGCGCTGGATATCCAGATTGAACGACCAGATGTCGTACATGTCCCACGTGGTTTCGGTGGTCGCCATCCAGAATGGTTCGACCTTCACCTTGTGCTGCGGGCCTTCATCTTCGTTGCGGCCTTCTTCCTGATCGGGGCTGCCCATGAGGAACTCGCCGCCGGGAATCGGCACGAGCTTGAACTCCACATCGGTTCCGGAAAGGACTTCGGTGTAGGGCTTCATGTCCGCGGCGGTCTTGGCGTCTTGAGCCATCGCCGCCGATGTCGTCACGGCGACCATCACCGCCAGGGAAAAAGTCCGGTAGAATGCAGGCATTGCCACGATCTCACAGAACGGGAGTCATCATGTTCGGACGAATGCTGGGACTGGCACTCGCGCTGTTCGCGAACACCCTCACCGCGGCCGAACCGTTACGCCGGTACCAGGCGCGGGAACCGCACATGGGTGTCGACGTCACTATCACACTCTACGCCCCGTCGGAAGCCGTCGCAACTGACGCGGTGAAAGCAGCTTTCCGACGCATCGCCGACCTGAACAAAGTCTTCAGCGATTACGATCCCGACAGTGAATCCATGCGGCTCTGCGCGGCGACATCGGTCGGGCAACCGATGCCGATCAGTGAAGATCTATTCGTCGTACTGACGGCGGCGCGAAGCTGGTCGGAAAAGACCGATGGCGCTTTTGACGTGACGGTGGGTCCGCTGGTCGATCTGTGGCGACGTTCACGGCGGACAAAGAAATTGCCGACCCCGGAAGCGGTGAAAGAAGCGCAACAGCGGGTCGGCTATCAGCACGTGCGATTACTGGCCGATCCGCCCCGCGCCGTCTTAGACCGAGAAAACATGCGGCTCGATTTCGGAGCGATTGCCAAAGGTTATGCCGCAGAAGAAGCCGTAAGCACATTAACCAAAATGGGGTTGCCGCGCTGTCTGGTCGCGATTGCCGGCGACATCGCCGCTGGGGACGCGCCGCCGGACGCGCCGGGCTGGAAGATCGGGATCGCGCCGCCGAATGCCGATGCCGACCCGTCGCGCTATCTGAAACTGGTCAAGGCGTGCGTCTCGACGAGCGGCGATTCGTATCAGTACGTCGAAATCAACGGCGTGCGCTATTCGCACATCGTCGATTCCCGCACCGGGCTGGGGCTCACGCATCGGTGCAGTGTGACCGTCGTCTCGCCCTCCGGCTCAACCTCGGATGCGCTCGACACCGCCGCGACGATTCTCGGTGCCGAGCGTGGTGCAAAGCTCATCGAAGACACCGAAGGAGCGGCGGGACTGCTCATCTTCGGGGAAGAACGCAGTGAGACCACAACCTCGCGGTTCAAAGAGTGGTTGTGGGAATAGGTGATCGCGGAGAAGAATTTCCGCAGAACGCGAAACCGCGTAGCGATAACTCTTCGCCCACTGCCTGATCCCAACTGTCCACTGCCCTCCGATCACGTCAATTGCAGGTGCTCAAACGCGGCGAGCGGGTCTTTGATATAGCCGACGTAGAAATCACCGAATTCGCCATACCGCGCGGATGCCGTATCAAAGCGCATCGTGTAGACGATGTCCTTGATATAGAGCGGGTTGCGGCCCCACAACGTGACACCCCATTCCCATTCGTCGAGCCCCGTCGACGACGTGATGAGCTGCGAAACCTTCCCCGCGAATTTCATCCCGCTCAGCGCGTGTTCGGCCATCAAGGAAGACCGTTCGCTGAACGGCAGCTGATACCAGTTCGCGTGCGGGTCGCGGATTTTGTTCATCGGGTAGAAGCAGACGACCGGCCATTCGGGGAAGTCGGGATAGAGCCGCTGCTTGTTCATCATCGGCAGTCGGGCTTCATACGCGCGGACTTTCGCGGCGTACGCCGGGTCGGTCTTCGCAGTACCCTCATTGACGAGCCGATCGGAATACTGCTCGACGGTGGGCACGTACTCCGAGATTTCCGTGAGCGAGACGAAGGAATACACAGGAACGAGCATCGTCCCCCACGCACTGCTCCGAATCGCCTGGCGAATGCCGTCGATGAGGAGCGGATCCGGATCCATGATCATCACGCCGAAATCGGCTTTGTGACCGCTGATCACCGATGTCTGAATCCGTTGCGGCGCACCTGGCCGCTGGGGATCGAGCAGATGCGCGACCGCCTCGCAACCGGCGCGGCGCTGGGCTTCCGGCAACGCATTCCACGCGGCTTGATCGATCTTGTAATAGATGTGCAGACAGTGCCAGCCCTCGGTCAGGGATGCACTCGGCGGCGGCAAATCGACAGGGACATGCGGAGGTCGGCTCACGGAAATTGTCTCTTGGTCAAAGGATCATGTCTGGTATGCCACGGCTGTGTC
>DASRYX010000015.1:0-4475 GCA_035686985.1 Planctomycetaceae bacterium
GGCAAAACGGCCATTCTGACACGAATGGTCTCCGTCGCCAACCGCGGCGGCGTGATTCACCAGCAAACGGACGGCTTCCGCAGAGAGATCACGGAAATCGAGAGGAGGCCCGGACGATTTCCCAATGGTGAGACTGCGGGCCCGGGGAACACCGGCGGATTCTGCCACGCGGCGCGAAACCGCAAGCGGGACACGGAAGATGGGAATCATCCTTCGGCGATTTTCAGCAGGACTTACCCCGCCTTGCCCGGTTCTTCGGCAGCACGCACGGCGTCGACGACGCGCTCCAACGGATAGGTCGCCCCCACCTCGGCGGTGAGAATCCCATCGCGGATCAGGCCGCCGATGGTTCGCATCAGGCTGAGTTTCGCCAGCAGGCCGCATTCTGACATATATCGGCTGAGCCAGAAGCCTTCGACACTCGCGCCGATGGTCATCAGGCTGCGCGAGGAAAACGTCAGCGGGTCGGGCGACAGAGTGCCGTAGACCAGCATGCGACCGCGATCGGTGAGGCAGGGAACCATCGCCGAACCGGTGGGCCCGCCGACGGGATCAATGGCGAACCGCACTCCGCCTCCGGTCTTTTCCCGAACCTGATGGGCAAAGTCTTCGGGCGTCGAGTGGTCCGGATCAAACACGACCACGGCGTCCCCTCCCGCGGCGAGGAGGTCCCGCACCTGATCATCCCGCCGGACCACGTTCAGCGTGCGAAAGCCAAACCGTTGTCCCAGCCGGATCACCATCCGCCCGACCGCCGATCCCGCGGCACTCTGCAGCAGCCAGTCTCCCTTGGGAACCTGCAGCACTTTCTGGGTCATCAGATACGCCGCCGCCGGATTCACGAAGAACATCGCGGCTTGCTCGTCGGTGAGCGACGCGGGCAGGGGGACGACGTTTTTTACCGGGAGGACGGTCTGTTCCTGCCAGTTTCCGGTTCCGGGATTGAGGACGGCGACCCGTTTATTCAGCATCAGCCGCCCATACAGCCCGGCGTCCGCGGCGACAACGATCCCGACGCCTTCATATCCTGGCACCGCGGGCAGATCGGGAACTTTGCCGTAAATCCCGCGAATCGTCATCAGATCCGACGGATTGACCGGGCTGGCGATCATCGCCACGCGCACCAGACCTTTGGCGAGCGCCGGTTCGGGTACGTCCTGAACCTGCAGCACCGCGGCGGGCTCACCGAACTGCGAAAAGACCGCGGCACGCATGGAGAGATTCCTGTGCTGTTTCGCTGTAACCATTTATACGAAATACATTTACTGCACGAATGCGGTTTCATGCAGCCGGTGGTGATTGTACCCGTTATCAAGGTCGGTGTTTCGGAATCAATCTCTGATTCTTTTCCGCCGTGGCGGGAAAGCGGGTCAACCGACGAGGTGACTACTGTGGACGCCGGCTCGCACGATTTTCGCGTTTATTCCAGTTGATATCGCAATAAATCCTTGTCGTATAAGTACCTATGGCGTCCATTTTAGCCAGGAAATCGTCCGTAACACCGACTTTTTTGTTGTCAGCCGCGGACCGTGCTGGATACTTTCACCTCATCCCTTGGAAAACAACCCCGCACCGGTGCCGGCAATGATGCATTGCCGCGGCGTTGTCGTCGCTTGGGAAGGCCCGTAAGAGGACTCATCGCATGCGTTCCTTCCGTCGCGTCTGGTCGTCGCTGTTACTGCTTCCTTTGGCTGCCACCTGGATGGTGATGGCCGAAGACGATACCTCGAAGAGCGGCATCCGTCTGGGCGATACGGTCTTCAAGAACCGGGAAGCGGTCGGTGCGGCCGGGGCACGTTGTGCGACGTTGCAGCCGACGCCCGCGCAGCGCGATGCCGCCCAGAAAGCCGTGCAGCGCTTTGCCAAGGCGGCAAATGCCGGCAACCCGATCATGATCCCCGTGCAGTTCATTCACGTCACGAACGGATCGCAGGGTCTCGTGACCGAATCGCAACGAGTCCAGCAAGTGCAGGTTCTCAACGATGCCTACGCCGCGTATGGATTCGCATTCTGTTACGACCCGAACGGCAGCTATCCGCCGAAGACGGTGAACAACGCGACGTGGTTCATCATGACACCGAACAGCGCCGCGGAACTCGCCTGCAAGAGTTCGCAGGGCGTGACTCCCGACAAGGTGTTGAACTTCTACACGGCTCGCCCGGGTGGCAATCTGCTCGGATGGGCGACGTTCCCGATGCCCTCGATCGATCTGCAGCGCGACGGCGTGGTCTGCCTCGACACCTCGCTCCCCGGCGGTGCGGCGGCTCCGTTCAATCTGGGCGACACCGCGACGCATGAAGTCGGCCACTGGCTCGGTTTGTTCCACACGTTCGAAGGGGGCTGCCTCGGTTCGGGCGATGGTGTCGCCGACACACAAGCGCACGCGGCTCCCGACTTTGGCTGCCCGAGCTTCGCGCCGTCGTGCAATCCGCCCGCGTCGTCGCCTGTGCATAATTTCATGAACTATGTCGACGATGCCTGCATGGATCAGTTCACCGCCGGTCAAGGCGTGCGGATGAATTCAATCGTGGCATCCTTCCGCCCGAACCTCGGCAGCATCAGCTGCAGCACAACAGGCGGATGTCTGCTCGCCCGGTTGGCAGGTGCCGCGATTGGTGGTGCCAAGAGCGTGCTCCCATTCCCGATTTCGCAGGATGACATGGACGGACTCCGCAAGTTCCGCGATGTCGTGCTGAACAAGTCGGACGCCGGTCGCGCGCTGTCGACGCTGTACTATCAGCACGGCCCGGAAATGGTGGAACTGATGCTCAAGAATCCGCAACTGGCCGGTGAGACGTTGAGTTTCCTCGCGAAACAAATGCCCGCGGTGGAACGAGCCGTCGATCGCGACGGGGCGGTCCATCTCGTGCAGCGGGATTACGACCATGGCATGCGGCTGCTCGACCGCTATCGCCAGCTGGCCCCCGCCGAACTCGCCCGCACTCTGACTCGCGTGGAAGGCTTGATCCAGGAAGCGGTTCATCCGGGCAACGACGTCGTCACGCTCAAGTTCTCGTCGGCGTCCAACGTGGCCAGCACGGCCACCCTCGTCCCGACGCCGGACCCGATCTCCACGAACGCGAACTGATTCTTCCCGACGCCCAGGGACTGCTGTCCCTGGGTCGTCTTTACTGCGGCAACCCGCGAAACAACCGCCGGTGCAGCGGATTATCGCGGCCGGTGAACTCTTCGTTCCCCGCGGTGACCGGGGCGGTGAGCGCCATCGCCATCATGTGAAACTTGGCGTCGATGTCATCCGCGTAATGCACCAAGAGCGCTTCCGGCGTGCTGGGGGGAATCGGGCTGCCCCACTCGGGTGTTCCCTGATGCGCGAGGATCAGGTGCTCGAGCCGTAGCAGCATCTCCGGGTCGAACTCCGGGATTGTCGCCGCCGCCTCGCGCACCATGTCGCGTCCGAGGACGATGTGACCGATCAACCGGCCGACGGGTGTGTATTCGGAACCGGCCGGCTGATGATCGAGTTCAAAGATCTTGCCGATGTCATGCAGGATCGCCCCGGCGACGACGAGCGATTTTGACAGATTCAGGTCGGGATAATACGCGACGTATTTATCCGCGAGGTACACCGCCGTGCGCGTCACCGACAGCACATGTTCGAGGAACCCGCCCTGAAAGGCATGATGATGGTGCATCGCCGCCGCCATCCCCATTAATAACTCCGCGTGTTGATCCAGCAGCATGATGACCAGTTGCCGGACACAGGGCTCCGTGATTTCGCGCTGGGCGATGTCCCGCAACTCGGCGTGCATCTCCTGAGAATCGAATCGTGATCGTGAATAAAATTCGCCGGGATCAAAGCCCGCCTGGCGGTCCGCGTCTTCGACCGGCCTGAGCTTTTCGAGCTCGAGTCCCGGGCCGTATTGATTCTCGAAGTAGCGGGCGCGGATCTTGAAATAGTGACCCGGCTGCCAGCGTTGTTCACAATCAGCAAACCACCCGCCATCGGCCCAGATCATCGCCGTCGCGCTGCGATTGGCGTCCCGAAACTGCGCCCGGAAGAACGGTTTGCCATCGCGCGTTTTCCCGGTGTCCTTCTTCACGAGGAGCGCGAAGAAATCGCCATGCTCCCCGGACACCAGTTCGCACAACCGCACCATTCGCGATTCCGACTCCGGTCGCGCCACGGCTCGTCCCTCGCTGTCACGGTCTTGAAATGATGGCGACTCATGGTGCCACACACGTGTTCCTTCGGGTAGTCCGAATCATGCGGGGACCAGAGGCACACGATGGGTGGCGGGGGCGCACCGCAGGAAGCCCCCGAGGCAGAGCGCTCTAATCAGGGGCTTCCGCTGTCGCGGTGCGCCCCTGCCACGCGGCCGGTCTAACCGATGCAACCGCCTTCCGCATTTGGCAGCATCGAGAAGGACTGATACGATTTCAGGACTGGACACGCATGCTGTCTCCCGATGGCGATTGAACAGGAAGGATCTCACGATGCGATGCCGAGAGGTAGC
>DASRYX010000016.1:0-6034 GCA_035686985.1 Planctomycetaceae bacterium
TGGAACAACGTTGATTGGACCGTGGTCATCTGGATTGGGGCGATGCATATCGGCGCCCTGATGGCTCCGTTCTATTTCACCTGGCCGGCACTCGCCTCGTGCGTGTTGCTGCACTGGATGACCGGCAGCCTCGGAATTTGCCTCGGTTACCACCGATTTCTGTCGCACCGGTCTTTGAAACTCGTGGCCCCAGCCCGGTTCTTCACGTTGCTATGCGGCACCCTGTCCGGTGAAGGCTCTCCGTTGACGTGGGCCGCCACGCACCGGTTGCATCACATGCGTTCCGACCAGGAAGGCGACCCGCACTCACCGACCGAAGGGTCCTGGTGGTCGCACATGAACTGGCTCTGGATCCTCCGCACGCCGGCTCAGAAAGAGGCGTTGTTTGACCGCTTCGCTCCCGATCTGAAAAAGGATCGGATGATGCAGTTCTTCGAGAAGACTTACGGTCTGTGGCTGATCGCGTCGGGCATTGCTTTGTATGCCATCGGCGGGATGCCGTTCTTATTGTGGGGCCTGTGTGCCCGCATGGTGTTCATGTACCACGCCACGTGGTTCGTGAATTCCGCGACGCACATCTGGGGTTACCGCAACTATCAGACGAAAGACCTGTCCCGCAACCTGTGGTGGGTGGCGATCCTCGCTTACGGCGAAGGCTGGCACAACAATCACCACGCCCATCCCAGCACGGCCCGAGCCGGTCATCGCTGGTGGGAACTCGACCCGACGTTCTGGGCGATCCGCGCCCTGCAGATCACCGGACTCGCCTACAACGTGGACGACCGTACCCCGGCGATCAACGAAGCCGCCCCGGAACCAGACGCGGAAGTCGCCCAGATCGCTCCCGCGGCGTGAGTCCTGTTTTTGAGAAAAATTGCGACGATGAAGCCCGGTGAAAGTATTCGCCGGGCTTTACGCATTGATTTACCTTGACTCACTTTGCAACGCGTCTTACATTCCGGTGTTCCCTGGTCATCGTTCCCCGCTCGCCAACTCCATAACCGAGTTTCCGCGTGCGCTGAACGGCGAAAATGCTCAGCGGAAAACCTCAGAACCGTTCGAATCGATAAAGTCGCCGTAATCCACCGGAGTCCATTCAACTTGGATCAGGCATCAGGACGATTCCTAATCCAAGCCTCTTGAGGTCACCCCCAAGATCGGATTCCACGAATTCATGTCCGTCGGAAGCGAAGGGAGTCGCTGATGACCATCTCTGTGTCGCCTGGCACTGCGCCCGAAGCAGTGAACGCCGAGCGTCCCGTCCCCTTCATTGACCTCGTCCCGCAATACAATGCGATGTCCGCCGAGATACTGGCGGCCGTCGAAAAGTGTTTGTCGGAACAGAAATTCATCCTCGGTGATGAAGTCGCCGAACTCGAAAACGAGGTCGCGGCGTATTGCGACGCCCGGCACGCCATCGGCTGCAACTCGGGCACCGACGCGCTGATCATTGCGCTGCAGGCGCTCGGGATCGGTGAAGGTGATGAAGTCATCACCACGCCGTTCTCGTTCTTCGCCACGGCGAGCTCGATCTGCCGCGCTGGTGCAACGCCGGTGTTCGTGGACATCGACCCGGTCACATTCAACCTCGATCCGCGCTGTGTTGAAGAGGCGGTGACGCCGAAAACCAAAGCGATCATGCCGGTTCACCTGTACGGCCTCTGCGCCGATATGGAACCGCTGTGGCGGATCGCGACGCAGCACAAGCTCGCGATCGTCGAAGATGCCTGCCAGGCGATTGGCGCCGAATACCAGGGCCGTCGCGCCGGGGTGCTCGGGGCCGTTGGCTGCTTCAGCTTCTTCCCGACGAAGAATCTCGGCGGAGCGGGCGACGGCGGCATGATGACCACCGACGACCCCGAACTCGCCGCGCGGATGAAACGCCTCCGCGTTCACGGCGATGTCGGCCAGTACGAGCACATTGAAGTCGGCATGAACAGCCGGCTCGACGCGCTGCAGGCCACCATCCTGCGTGTGAAGCTGCGTCGGCTTGAATTCTGGACGGCGTCACGGCAACGAAATGCGAAGCGGTATGCGGACATGTTCCGTCAGACCGGCCTGACCGATACGCTGGTGCTGCCGACGGCCGAACACGACTGTCGGCACGTCTACAACCAGTACTGCGTCCGCGTTCGCAGCGGTCTGCGAGACCATCTGCTGACGAAGATGCGGGAAGAAAAAGTCGGTTGTGCAATTTACTATCCGAAGCCGCTGCATCTGCAGAAATGCTTCGCGCACCTCGGCTATCGCCCGGGCCAGTTCCCGGAAGCGGAAGCCGCTGCGAAGGATATTCTGGCCCTGCCGATCTATCCCGAGTTGCCGCTTGCGGATCAGGAGCGGGTCGTCGCAACGATGCAGAAGATCGTGCGTGAAGCCCTGCCAACCACGCAACGCACCCGCCGCGCCGCGTAGTCGACAGTTCGCTTTCAACATCAAACGAAGACGCCCAGGGAATGCTTTCCCTGGGCTGTTTTCATTGATCGGATCACTTCTTCAAATCGAAGTCGAACTGATTCACGCCCTCCATCACATTCACGGTAATGCCGCGGGTGTTGAGATCGACGCTGTCGGTGACTGTGGGTCCTGGCGCGACATCGCCCATATGGACGACTTCGACCGCGCTCTGTCCCATGACCGGGCCGTGGGCCGCGTCGAGACTGAACGCGCCGTTGCGGACCATTGCGAAGGCAATCGGCTGGAACGGTGACGCGGGTCGGAAACGGACTTGGCCCCACTTCAGCGGTTCGCCATCAATGACGATCTTGCCTTTAACGGCCGCCCGTTTCACTTCCGCGAGGAAGCCCGAACCGCGCAGCCAGTCGTGCAGACGGTCTTTCCACGTCGACAGCGCCGGATCGCCGGGGGCAAGACCCACGCCGTGCGGACCGAACTGATACACGTGCATTTCCGCCGGCACCTTGTGCTTCCGGCACGCAGCGTAGAACGCGAGCGCATTTTCGACCGGCACGGCGGTGTCTTCCCCCGTGTGGAACAGGAACGTCGGCGGTGTCTGCGGCGTCACCTGCAGCTCATTCGACATCAGTTTCGCCAGTTCCGGATCGGGGTTCTCGCCCAGTAGATTCTTCTTGGACCCGCCGTGGCCGAACGATTCCGTCATCGTGATGACCGGATAGCACAACACGGCGAAATCGGGTCGTGACGAAACTTTCTCGATCGGATCCGCCGTTTCGCCCTTCGCATCAAGGAAATGCGTCGCACACGTCGAGGCGAGATGTCCGCCGGCGGAGAATCCCATCACGCCGACACGCTTCGGGCTGATGCCATTCTTCTCGGCGTTCGCCCGGACGTACTGAATGGCACGCTGCACATCCTGCATCGGTGCGGGGTGCTTGTACCGCGGTGCGAGCCGGTACTTCAACACGTAGGCATTGACGCCGATCGAGTTCAACCACCGTGCGACCTGCGTGCCTTCGTGATCAACGGCATGCACGCCGTATCCACCACCCGGACACACGACGACGGCGGTGCCGCTGTTGTGATCCTTCGCCGCGGGATAGATCCAGAGTCCCGGCTTATCGGCCGCTTCATCGCCGACTTTTCCCGGTGCACCGTCCGGCCACAGCGGTTGAAGCTCATCCGCGGCCCAACCGTTTGTTGCCATCCAACAGAGAGCACAGACGAGGATCGCGATCTTCCTCCCGGGGCGCAGCATCGTGGGTTCCTTCAAGGGGGATCCGGCGTATCACAGTGTCGCCGTATCGTGCCAAGAGACCGCCGCCGAGAAAAGCGTGCGCTGGAACGTTTAGCCGCGACCCGGGAGGGGAGCGCTCCGCTGCGCGTCGCGGCTATACGGTGCGTATCCGCGGAAACTAGTCCAGAATCTTATACTGCGTCTCGATGACGGCCTCGGCGAAGAGCTTCTTGACGAAGTCCTGCGGGAGATTCTTCTGCCGGTCGCTCGAGATCTTCGTGAAGATCTCGTCCTGAACTTCGGTGAACGGCTTGCGGGATTCCTTTTGCCGATCAACGACGCGCACAATCTGGAACGAGGATTTGCCTTCCCAGATCTCACTGGGCTGGCTGACCGGCATGTCGAAGAGCATCGCTTCGAGCTTCGATTCCGCGAGACTGCCGGATTGTGTCCAGTCCCAGTGCCCGCCTTCGGTAGCGGTCGGACCGTCGGAGTGCTTCTTCGCGACAGCTTCGAACGGCGTGCCGGCCTGCAGTTCCTGTTGTGCCTGTTGGATCTTCTGCCGGGCAGAGCTCTTCGTGTTGCGGCCGTCCCACGAGATTTGAATCTGCTGCCACTTCACGCGAGCCGGCAAGGCGTAGTCGTCGAGATGTTCCTGATAGTACGCCACGAGTTCGGGCCGTGTCGGTTGCGGCGGCCGTTCAACTTTCGAGGCGAGATATTCCATCGCCATGCGGTTGGTGGCAAAGGCCTGTCGCACGGCAGCCAAGGACGAATCGCGTTCATTCAGCGCGATCTCGAGTTCGGTCCGCGTGTAGGCTTTCAGTTCGCCTTTGAGCTTCGCAATTTCCTCTTCAAACAGCTTGTCGATGTGCTGCTCGAATTGTTTCGCCTGATCCGGCTTCAGTGTGCTGCGCATCCGTTCGACGAGCAACCGCCGTTCAATATGCCCGCGGAGGTCACGGACGATGATCGCTTCACGCAGCTTGAGAAATTCGTCCGGCGGGAGCTTTTGCCGGGCGGTTTTCAGATAGTCGCCGTAGCGATCGAGGACTTCTCCGGCGAAGATCGGCGCCCCGTTCACTTTGGCGATCACGGTGGCGTTGAAGACGCGGGTGTCGTCGTCAACTTCGACGGTCTGCGACGCGAGCGCGATATCCGAGCCGTTCTCGCCGGCGTTGGCGTCAGCAAACTGCTGCTCGACTTTGGACTGGTCAAGGCTGACCCGTCGCGGCGGCGGCTGCAGCACCGGATTGTCGTGCTTCTTCGTGAGCGCCTGACATCCCGCCAGCGGCAAAAGCAGCGTCAGTGGCAACACGAGCCGTCGCATACCGGCGCTACATTCCTGCGGAAAATGGGAATTCCGAGCGGAAACGTCTATCCAGCCGACAGGCGTCGACCTTCCCCCGTGGTGGAGGGCGGCGTGTTGTAGCTGTCGACCGCCGGGGACTGCAAGATCGATTTGATGAACGCCAGAATCTGTGTCGTTCGGTCCACCTTCGGGGGCAACGGGACATACGCTTCGCGTTCGCTGACGACACGAATGGTATGCGGCGACTGCTTGATCAATTTTTGCAATTTACGAGGATTGCGGTAGCCCAGAACGACCCAGTCTTCTTCTAGATGAATGTCGTCGATGGTCCACGGCAGCGCATCGAGCTGCAGCGAACGAATCTGGATCAACGCTTCCACCGGTTCGGGGATCGGCCCAAAGCGATCGCGGAATTCTTCCCGCACCTGCTCCAACAGTTCGTGCGTCGAGACCGAGGTGACCTTGCGGTACATCTCGATCTTCGGCCGCCCGGCGGGAACGTACTCCGGCGGCAGATACGCGGAGATCGGCAAATCGACCGCAACGTGCCGGTGTTCGCGCATCGGTTCCCGCTTGAGCGCACGGACGGCGTTTTCGAGCAACTGGCAGTAGAGTTCATATCCCACGGCGGCAATGTGGCCGCTTTGTTCGGTGCCGAGAATGTTTCCCGCGCCGCGAATTTCGAGATCCCGCAGCGCGATCTTGAAGCCCGCCCCGAGTTCACTGAATTCTTCGATCGCTTTCAGTCGCCGGGCCGCGGTCGACGTCAGCGTCTTGCCTTCGCTCATCAGCAGATAACAGTACGCCCGGTGTTTGTACCGCCCGACGCGGCCGCGCAACTGGTGGAGATCACTGAGGCCGTAGTTCTCGGCCTGGTGAATGAAGATGGTGTTGGCGTTGGGAATATCGAGTCCGCTTTCGATAATTGTCGTGGCGACCAGAATGTCGGTCTCGCCGCGCACAAAATTGACCATTGCCAGTTCCATCGCGTCGTCGTTCATCTGCCCATGCACAATGTCGATCTTGGCTTCGGGAACCAGGGCTTGTAACCGGTCGGCGATGGTCTGGAT
>DASRYX010000017.1:0-12663 GCA_035686985.1 Planctomycetaceae bacterium
CGGAAGACGCCACGCCAGCACGCCCCACCAGCAAACCGTTTCGTGTCGAGTGGCAACCGCTCACGCAGGAAAATAGCACGGAACCCGACCGTACACACTTCGACAGCAATCTGACCCGTCTGCTGGAAGCCACTGCTGCGAATGCACAGCCGAGCGGTCTTCTGCTGGTGCGAGTCGATAAGAGCGATCAACTGCACAAACGCTTCGGCTCCTCGGTTGTGGAACGCCTGCAGCAACGCGTGGCAGAAGTCGTGCGTCATGCGGCGCGACCGGAAGACCTGGTTTGCCGGCTGACATCCGACAACTTCGCCGTGCTGATGCCATCGGTTTCGCCGCTGGCGGGAATCCGTGCCGCTGAAGCCATTCGCAGCGCGGTCCGGCAACATCCGTTTCGACTCGATGAATCGGGCCCGGAACTGATCGTCACCGCCAGTTTTGGCTACGGTGTCTGTCTGCCGGGGGACTCCAACACGCTGACGATCGACCGGGCCGGTGAAGCTCTCGCGAAATCGCAAACGGTGGGACGCAATCAACTCCACGTGCACGACGCCGCCCAACGGCAAGTCACTCGCGTGATGTGACCGCTTACGGCATCACAAACTGATGGCCCTTGGGATGAACCGTCAGCACCGGACACGGAGACTTGCGCACGACTTTCTCCGCCGTGCTGCCGAGCAGCATGTGCGTCAAACCAGTGCGACCGTGGGTGCCGACGACAATCACATCAATGTCCTGCTCCTGTGCATAGCGGACGATTTCCAGAAACGGCGTGCCGGTCCGCAACACGCGGTGAATCGTTCTGCCGGCCGCCCATTTCGGATCGGGAATCGCGCGGAGCGCAGTCTCCAGGCTGACCTTGATCTCCTCGAGACTGCTCGCGGGAATCACCCACGGCATGTTCGGATCGGGCGAGACCATCGTCATGTCCTGCATGACGGAAAGGATGTGCAATTCGGCGTCGAACTGCTCCGCGAGGGCACACGCATAGAGCTGGGCCTCCGCCGCGGCATCACTCAGGTCTGTCGGAAATAAAACCTTCTTGATGGCGATCATAATTGGCGGTACTCCATCATTCGTGGGCAAAGATCATTAGCTCTTCCCACGATTGTACCACGACCGGAACATTCTCGTAGAGCACCGGCCGATCATTCCGCGGTGACGACGCGCCGGAGCAGATACAGGTCGATCGTTTCCGGAGCATCGGTGTTGAAGCCGGCACCAATCCGCAGATCATCGTCGACATACCGGTTCCACAATCGGCCGGTGACGCCGTACGGTCCAAAGATGGGAATCGTGGGAAGCAGCTTCGCATCCACCGCCTGAACGAGCCAGGACAACGGCAGCGATCGCGGAACGGTGCCGAACCATACGCCGTTGAAGACAAACTCGAGGGCAATCACGTTGCGGCGGGATTGCCCGACGGTTTCCGGCCCGGCGGGATCGATGATCGTGTATTCCCCTTTCAGATAGTTCTGCAGCTTTAGCGACTGGTCGAACAGGGTGATCACAAACTCCGAGACGTTGTAGTAGTAGCCATCCTCAACGACCTGAAAAATGCGATCGCGCGGCTGCTCCAGCTTGAGGATACCCAAGTCAATCGCGAACGCAATATCCGGGTCGTCATACCACAGATTCTTCCACGGGACCTGAGTCAGCTCGACTTCGTTCTCCGGCCGGTTCGCGATGAACCATGCTTCCAGCTGTGCGATCAGCGGCTCGAGTTGCTGCCGCACCGCGGGGATGTTTTCGGTGTTCGTCGTGTTCGCCGAGGCAATCGTGATGATCTGCTGCTTCACGGCCTGCAGTTCCGGCGGTAACTCCGCGGCCCAGCTGTTAACCGTTGCCAACAAGGCCACCGACGTCACGATCAAGCCCCATTTCCAATCGCTCAGCATGATGTTTCCTCGCAAACAAAACGGACTGACACGTAGATTATGGTCACAAACCAGCAATCGACCACACGACAGGCGATCACCAAATCGCCTTTGCTGCGCGGAATTCCGAGTTGGTCAGCGGGGACGCGTTGCTCGCCAGCTGGCGATGAACAGCACCATCAAAAGCAAATCGATGGAGGCACCGAGCAGGATGGGTGTGGGGACACCGCGCGTCGCCCACAGCGTGGCCGTCGCGGTCCCGAACGACGCTTTCTCCAAGATCGCCGGCAGGATCATCAACCGATAGCGGACGGGGTCAGTCGCGATCACGAGAAACCCAACCTGCCAGGCGAGCGCGACCCCGAGAAAGCCGTAGAAATACTCCGGATGCGTGATCGCGGGCGGATGCTCGCGGCCGATTTGGGCTTCCATCCCCAGCATCGGCGCGAGCACCAGCAATCCGTAAATTCCGGCAACAGCAAAGACCCACCGCGCGAACCGCATGGATCAGTACTCGTTCGCCGGTTCGCTGCCGGCGTCGAACGATTGGAACGTCGACTTCTTCACCTGCCGGATCACCTTGTTGTCGATTTCCGCCCGCAGCTTGGCGATCGCTTCGGTGATGGGCATCGCGCCGAGTTCCCCGTCGATCCGGTCGCGAATCGACACGGTATTGTTCTCGGCGTCGCGCCCGCCGACCACCAGCATGTACGGCACCAGTTCCAGCTGGGCGTCGCGGACCTTTGCGTTAATCTTGCTGCTGCGCAGATCCGAAGTCACGCGGAACCCTGCCGCACGGAACTGTTGCTCGACCTGCTTGGCATAGTCCTCGAACTTCTCGCCGATCGACATCACCCGCACCTGCTCCGGCGCGAGCCACAACGGAAACGCCCCGGCGAAGTGTTCGATCAACATGCCAGTGAAACGTTCCATCGAACCGAATGGGGCGCGGTGAATCATCACCGGCCGATGCGACTGATTGTCCGCGCCGATGTACTCCAACTGGAAGCGTTCGGGCAGGTTGTAGTCGAGCTGCACGGTGCCAAGTTGCCATTCGCGGCCGATGGCATCGCGGACCATGAAGTCGGTTTTCGGGCCGTAGAACGCCGCTTCGCCGGGGCATTCGGTGTAATTCAGGCCCGACTCGTTCAGCACTTTTCGAAGGGTGTCCTGCGCGTGTTCCCACAGTTCCGGTGAGCCGACGTATTTGTCCGACGCCGGATCGCGGCTGGAAAGCTGCACGCGATAATCATCGAGCCCGACACTGCCGAGCACGAATTTGACGAGGTCAAGAGTATCCTTGAATTCCTGCTCGACTTGCTCGGGAGTGCAGAATAGGTGGGCGTCGTCCTGGGTCAAGCCGCGGACTCGCAGCATGCCGTTGAGCTCGCCGGATTGCTCGTGACGATAAACGGTCCCGAACTCGGCGAGCCGCACGGGCAAGTCGCGATAGCTCCGCGGTTGGGCCTTGTAGATCTGCACGTGATGTGGGCAGTTCATGGGCTTGAGGAGATATCGCTCCTGCTGCCGTTCCCACGACCGCAGCACGGTCTGCTTCTCATCAGCACTGCCGGACTTGGGATAGGCCCGCACATCAACGTTCATCAGCGTCGCGGTGGCCAGCAGATTCGCTTCTTGCTCCGCCGACAACGAATTGTCCTGCAATTTGCGGATCCAGAAATCGACGAGTTGTCCGCCATCGTGACCGAAGAGCGGCGCGAACTGGGAATCGCGGTAGTATGGGAAATGACCGCTGGTTTCGTAGAGTTCGACCCGCCCGATGTGCGGGGTATACACCGGCTGGTAACCGCGTCGCAGCAATTCCTGCTTGATGAAGTCTTCGAGCAGCGCACGGACAGTCGCCCCCTTCGGCATCCACAGGCACAATCCCTGGCCGACATCGCCGCTGATGGTGAACAGCCCAAGTTGCTTGCCGAGCACGCGATGATCGCGCCGCTTGGCTTCATTCACCTGCTCCAGATACGCATCGAGGTCCTTCTGTGAAAACCACGCGGTGCCATACAGTCGCTGCAGTTGCTTGCCCGAGGCATCGCCTTTCCAGTAAGCCCCGGCGACCGACAGCAGCTTGAACGCCTTGATCCGCTTGGCATCGGGGACATGCGGGCCGCGACACAGGTCGACGAACTCGCCTTGCCGGTAAAAACTCACGCTGCCGTGATCGGCGAGTCCGGTGCGAATGTGTTCCGATTTGAGTTGCTGCGCCATGCCTTCAACCAGCGCGACGGCTTCATCCCGACCGCACAGGAAGCGCTCGAACGGTTCTCCGGCGGCGGCGAGCTTCGCCATCTCCGCTTCGATCCGTGGAAAATCGTCTTCACTGATCTGATGCGACAGCGCCATGTCGTAGTAGAAGCCATGCCCGGTGGTCGGACCGAACGCGAGTTCCACGCCGGGAAAGAGCC
This sequence comes from Planctomycetaceae bacterium, assembly GCA_035686985.1. Lineage (GTDB taxonomy): Bacteria > Planctomycetota > Planctomycetia > Planctomycetales > Planctomycetaceae > DSVQ01. The sequence goes on from DASRYX010000017.1 coordinate 4,298, forward strand.
GCATAACGGCGCGCGCCATCAGGTGCGCGCACGAGTGCCGCAGCAATCCGAGGGCTTGCGGGTCTTTTTCGGTGAGAATCTGCACGGGAATCGGCCGCTGGTCGGTAACTTCCGCGAGCGGCTTCATCAGGTCGATTGTGTTCCCGGCGGCAACGGCCCCGAGAGCGGACTGTGCGAGTCGCGGGCTGATCTTCTGGGCGACATCAAGAGCAGTGGCGTGATCGGCGAATTCGTGAACGGACCCATCGGGCAGAGAGACGGCGAGCATGGAACGTTAACTTTCGAGAACGTGACGCCCCGCGAGATCGCCGACGACTCGAACGATTGAGCCGTCGACTGAAATCTCGCCGCGAACGCCACTTGCGACACAAGACTCGGCTTATACTGTAGCGGAACCGGCAGCGTCAACGAGGAGGGGAGGGCAGTGGGGAATGGGCAGTCGGCAGTGGTCGGAATTCGCCACTGCCCAAGCCCAACTGCCAACTGCCCTATCTGTAGTTCCAGCCGCCGAAGGCATTCGGCTCCACGTTCCCGTTGCGCAGGTTGTTCCAGCCCGAGAATTGGCTGCCGAAATAGACATTCGGCGCCGTGTAGAGGTTCGTCTGGTTGATCGGCGTCGTCGCGGTCTGATTGAACGGCAACTGCGTCATCGTGGCGGGTTGCTGGACATTGCTCCACGAATGGAACTGCGGGCCGAAATAGGTGTTCGGCGCGACCGGACCGTTCATCTGTGTCGGTACCAGATTCGACGAATTCGCCGGGTTCTGCAGCTGCCACTGCGTTGGTAGGGGCCGGTTCGCTTCGATCGCCTGCTGTTGTTGCCGGGCTTGTTGAGCCGCGCGCATCCGATCGGCAAACGACGGTACCGATTTCTGGGCTTCCGCGGCTTGTGCCCGGAGGAGTGCCGCGGGCTCGGGAGCCGGGGACCCCACCGCCGGTGCATACCGGATTGCCGGCGGCGGAGAGGGGGCGGGGTCCGCCGCGGTGGCGATCGCGCCGCAAAGTCCGCACGCGCTCGCCAGACTCAGCCATCCGTAAAGTCGACGCATTTTGAACCTCGCAGGGCGGACTCCATTCGCTGTGATGCGCATCGTCACTTCCGGCCGGCTCGATCCATCGAATTTAGTGATCGGGCGAGCAAGTTGGTCGAGTCATCGCCATTGTCAGTTGAAGGTCTGCATCACGCGCTCAAAACGGCGGCGGTATTCCGCGGGGTGAGCGGGGAACAACCGTCGGAAATCGGCGTCGCTAACGCTGCCCTTCTGGAAGCGGCGCTTCTCGAACACCGGCATGTCATAACCGGTGATTGCCTTCCCGCCGCGGCGGACAATTTCCCCTTTCAGTGCGTACAGCTTGTCGTGCTGCCAGTCGGTCAGTTCGATGAACGGAATGCCTTCGGCGACCTCGATCACGCTCGGTACAGCGTACGGGCTGAACCCGCTGAAACCGCATTGCCGGGCCGGGGCGTACGAGCGCACATGTCCGCGGCTCTGCCCGCCGGAGTACGTCAGCGAATGCTTGATTGCATTCACGCCCCAGCCTTCCTGATACAGCAGGGGGTTGTTGAGCACGCTGCGAATCGTCAACTCGGTGTTCTCTTCGATCGGATAATCTTTGAGGTTCTCATCGCCGCCGTCGCCATCGACGAGATATTTCCATGCGGGATAACGAGCCCGGATTCCCTGACAGAGGGCGAGTCCCATCGCCGCGGCCTGCACGTCCAGCGGCTTGTAATCTTCGACGACTTTCAGCGTCGCATCGAGATCAATCGCCGACGGTGCGACTTCAATCGGTTCGAGAAAGAACTCCATGTTCAGCGACTTGAGGAACTCGCGCGATTGTGTGACATCGGCGCCGTTACCGCCGACGTCCAGCGTGAAGGCTTTCAGTCGCGCCGGTGAATCACCCCGTTCGAGCAGGCAGTGCTGCAGCATCAGGAACACCGATCCGCTGTCGATGCCGCCGGAGAACATCACGCCGAGCGGCTCCGACTCCGGTACTTGGTCGAGCCACTTCATCAGCACATCTTTCACTGCACCGAGATACCGGCGGGCGATGTCATCGAGATCGGTCGACCAGCGATTGCGTTCCGGGGTGAAGTACCGGCGATACGACGGATTCGGATCCGGACAACCGACGAGCGCGAGCTCCACGAGGTAGTGCGCCGGCACCATCCGGGTGTAGCTCGAATGAAACTGGTCCAGCAGATTTTCCTGCTTGAGATAGCCCGCAATCGCGTCGATCCGATCCGCGACGATGAGAATCGGCCCGGCATGATGTTTCGCAATGAAATATCGCAACGGCCGGCCGATCGAGCGCGCGAGCCGGATCACCTTGCCGGTTTTCTGCACCAGCGCGAACTGCCCCTCGATGGAGCGAATCTGCTGTGGATCCCCGGTCGCCAACCGTGCCAGCGCTTCCTCGCGAGTGACATTCAGAAAGATGTCCGCGTTCGGATCGAGCAGATTAACAAGACGTTCAATGGGCCGCGGCGTCATGATGTTCCCGGTAATTCAGAGTTATCTCAAGACGGTTTCTGTTACGATACTGAAGAGCGGGAATCCCGACAATTGGCTCTTTGCCGCCGAAACGACCGATGCGACGTCACCCGAACAAGCATATTCAGGCAGCGATCGAATACGCTTTGTCGTGCGGATGGTCATTTGTCATTTCGAGTGGACATGCATTCGGCATATTACGGTGCGGCGCTGAGAAGGGCGCCTGCCAAAAAAGCGTCTGGTCGACGCCGCGAAATCCAGAGGATCATGCCAAACAGATCCGGCGCTATGTCGGCAAGTGCCGGTGTGATGAACCCTCCGATGATACGAACGAGACAGCGAACGGGGACCGCGAGTAGAATCTGAAAATGGAACGCTGATGATGCAAACTTACCACTTCACATTCACGCTCGCTGATGACCCCCGGGAGATCGTTGCATGGTCCAACGCAATCTTCGAAGCCGGTGGTGACGACAGCAGTCCGGGAATCTGTTCGGGGCGCCTATATGCCTCATTCGATCGTGAGGCGGCAACTCTCGAAGATGCCATCCGCACCGCCGCGGAAGTGATCCATCGCGCCGGATTGCAGATTGTGCGATGTGAAATCGACGCCGACGAACTCGCCGAACTGATCCAATCCCCGTGACGTTTTCAACGTGAATCTGCGTCTTGAGTCAACCACCGACGGTCTGCTGTTGCCGGTGAAAGCGCAACCCGGTGCGCGGCGGAATGGCGTTGTTGGCGTGCATGATGGTCGGTTGAAGGTTGCGGTGACGCAGGTCGCGGAGCGTGGCAAAGCGAATGCCGCCGTGCTGGATGTGCTGGCAGAGGCGATTGGGCTTCGGTCATCGCAGTTGGAAATCATCTCCGGGGCGACCAATCGCGAGAAGTTGGTGCTGGTTCGCGGGATCGACGCCGCGGATCTCACCCAGCGAATTGAGACGGTGCTGTCGAAATGAACCGTCGCCGCTCTGAAAATGCAAGAAGCCCGGCATTGCGGAAAATGCCGGGCTTCGGGTTGCGGATCAATCGTGAAAACTATGCGGCGGCGGAGAGTTCCAGTGCTTCATCCGCGGCGTCTTCATTCTGGCTCGCACCGTCGACGTTCATGTCCGGCAGCGAATCCCAGTTCTCGACGAAGCCCTTGAGGTGCTCCGCACGAGTCGCGTGCTGCAGCTTGCGCAGTGCTTTGGACTCGATCTGACGGATACGCTCGCGGGTCACTTTAAAGATGCGGCCGGTTTCTTCGAGCGTGTAGCTGTAGCCGTCACCCAGACCGTAACGGAGCTTGATGATTTCACGTTCCCGGTAGGTCAGGCTGCGAAGCACATGCTCGATCTTTCCGCGGAGCATCTGCTGCATCGCGGAGTTCGCCGGGCTGTCTTCGTTGTTGTCTTCGAGGAAGTCCCCGAAGCTGCTGTCTTCGCTTTCACCGACGGGCGTGTCCAGGCTGACCGGATGCCGCCACGTCTTCATGATCCGTTCGGTTTCCTCGACGGTCATGCCCACGGCTTCGGCGAGTTCTTCCATGCTGGGTTCGCGGCCGGTTTCCTGACGAATCGCTTCGGACTTCGCCTTGAGCTGCGAGATGCACTGGAACATGTGCACGGGGATGCGGATCGTCCGGGCGTGATCAGCGACCGCGCGGGTGATCGCCTGGCGAATCCACCACGTCGCATAGGTGCTGAACTTGTAACCGCGACGGAATTCGTACTTCTCGACGCCGCGCATCAGGCCGGCGTTGCCTTCCTGAATCAGGTCGAGGAAGCTCAAACCGCGGTTGCGGTATTTCTTGGCGATCGAGACCACGAGCCGCAGGTTCCCGCCGGAGAGCTTCTGCTTCGCGCGGGTCCATTGATCGAACTTGGCCATCACCTTGGTCATGCGGGCGATGAACTGTGCCGGTGATTCGTAAACTTCGTTGGTGAGTTCTTCCAGCTCGGCGCGGGCGTTGCCGGCTTCTTTTGTTGCCGCCGGCGTCTTGCGCTGTTCGAGATCGACGATCTGGCTCTGCAGCTTGCGCATCCGTTCGGCGATCTGCTGCATCCGCCGCATCACGGGCTGCATCCGCTGGGTGCGAACGCTGAGCTCTTCACACAACGTGGCCATTTTGCGGCGACGAACTTTCATCCGTTGCTCGGCGGCGTTCTTCTCCAGATCCGTGGCGTCCTCATCGCGGGTGATCGCGAAGTCAGCGGCGTTCTGATCGAGCAGACGGAGCAACGTCGGGACATTGTGCGGCATGCGACCGAGAATTTGTTCCTTGCGGCCGTTTTCGGTTTCCGATGTCCGCAGCGTGCGCTCGAACGGCAGTTCGCCGTTGATGACCTTCTGCACGATGTCGAGGGCGATGCGGCACGCGAAGTCGGATTCCACCATTTTCCGACGGAAGGACTTGCGGGTGAATTCGATCTGCTTGGCGAGGAAGATTTCCTTCTCGCGGGCCAGGAGCGGAATGTTGCCCATCTGGCTGAGATACATGCGGATGGGGTCGCGGGACGACGACGCGGGTTCCGGTTCGACCATCGTCGCCGGGATCTGTTCGGCGGCGATCTCTTCGGCTTCCGGCTCGTCGATGATGTCGAGCCCGACATCTTCCAGGGCATACATCAGGTCCTCGACCATCGCCGGTTCTCCCCCTTCATCGGGAAGATACTTGTCCAGCTGATGGAACGTGGCGTAGCCCTTTTCCTGGGCGACAGACAGAAGCGGTTCGAGTTCTTCGAAGAACCGGTACATACCAAACTTCCTTGTTTGGGTGGCGGGCGAAGCCAGGACACGAGGCGGGTCAACTTGTTCGCGGCACAGGGACGGCCAGGATCGCGCGTCTCCCCCCTGTTGCGCTGCGAACACCGAGGCGGACAGAATCGCCGGTGAATCAGATGGCTGGTGTGAGCACAAATCCCGGGCAGCCCGAACGGCTCAACAGCCAGCTTCGCGACGAACATGAAGCATCGCGAATAGACGGGGCATCCTGCCGGTTTGTGGCTCGCATCGAACGCATCCTTTCACTCGTTGCGATTCCCACGTCAGCAATCCATTACCGACGTGCGGGCCGAGATGCTAACACAACTCGCGTTCCGGCGCTCCACGAGATTTGGATTTCTGGAAAAAATCTGACGAGTTTTTCAGCCAAGCAAAAACGCCGGGGTTTTCCGCGGTTTCCCGAAGTTGCCCTTCGTTGAAGCGGCTTTCCCTTCGAGGGTATACTTCAGAGAGTCGTTCTTCGCCTGCCTGCGTTGTTCGTTTTTTCCGCATCGACCACGGTGACCGCCGCCGGTTGTTCAATGGGAATGAGATCGTTCATGACTGCCGATGTCGTTAAGCCGGAACCTGCTGAAAAAGTGGCTACAACTGCGACCCGTGGATTGAAAGGAATCGTCGCGGCGGACACGACGATCTGCGATGTCGACGGTGACCTTGGCAAGCTGATCTACCGCGGTTACAGCATCGACGATCTCGCTGACAACAGCACGTTCGAAGAGGTGAGTTACCTCCTCTTCAAGGGCGAGCTTCCAACGAAGTCACAGCTCGCCGAGTTCAACAGCGTCCTCGTCGGTCACCGGGAACTGGAAAAGCCGGTCCTCGATTTTCTCCGCAGCCTGCCGACCAACACGCCACCGATGACCGCCCTGCGGTCCGCGATTTCGATGTCCGGCGTCTATGACGAGGCCGCAGAAGACAACAGCCCCGAAGCCAATTTCACCAAGTCGATCCGCATGACGGCGGAGATGACGACGATCGTGGCGGCGATTCGCCGGTTGCGCGAGGGCCTGGAGCCGATCGCACCGAAGTCGGATTTGAGCCACGCCGCGAACTTCATGTACATGCTCAACGGCAAGGTGCCGTCGAAGGATGCGGAACGGGCGATGGACCTGATCCTGATCCTGCACGCCGAGCACGGCCTCAACGCCAGCACGTTTGCCGCGCGGGTGATTGCCGCGACGCTGTCGGATCTCTACTCCACGATCACCGGGGCCATCGGGGCGCTCAAGGGACCGCTGCACGGCGGGGCCAACACCGAGGTGCTGAACACGCTTACCGAAATCGGCTCAGTCGACAAGGTGAAGGCCTATGTCGAAGAGACGCGGGCCAAGAAGGGCAAGTTCATGGGCTTCGGGCACGCGGTTTACAAAGTGGAAGACCCGCGGGCCAAGCATCTCAAGGAACTGTCGCGCCGGCTCAGCATCGAGACGAAAGACCCGAAGTGGTACGAGATGTCGATCGTGATGGAGCAAGAAGTTTACGCCGCCATCAAGCGGAACTGTAACGTCGACTTCTACTCCGCGAGTCTGCAGCACTACATGGGCATCCCCGGCGACCTGTTCACCTGCGTCTTCGCGGCGAGCCGGATCGTCGGCTGGTGCGCTCACGTGCTGGAACAGCTTGCCGACAACAAGATCATCCGCCCGTCGTCGAACTACATCGGGCCGGCCGACCGCAAGTATGTTTCGATCGACAAGCGATAAGCGTCCTCAGGGTGTCTGATTCGAGCTGCGGAAGATCAACGGCCGTAACGGTCGCGCGGTGAGCCGCATTCCCAGTTCGATTCCCGTGGCATCATCGTCGATACTGAATGACCATCGCCTCTGTGCGGCAGGCGATTGTTGACAGGAGCGTCTGATGCGCGTGATGTGGCTGGTTGTGACGGTTGTTTTGTTCGCGTTTGCACCGGCGGCCAACGCGCTCGACCTCTACGTCGACAATGCCAACGGTAGCGATGCTTTCGATGGTTCCGCTGCAACGGTGCAGACCACCCTCTCCGGTCCGGTGCGGACGCTGCTCCGCGCGAGCCAGCTGGTGCAGCCCGGAGACACGATCAATCTGACCAAGACCGGCCGCCCCTATTTCGAATCGTTGAATCTGGTCGGTCGGCGCTTCAGTGGCAGTTCGACCCAACCGTTTGTGATCCGGGGAAACGGCGCTCAACTGTGTGGCGTACGGGTCATTCCGAACGATGCGTGGCGGTCACTCGCACCGAACCACTGGCAGCTCAATTTCTCTCGCAAAGGCTGGGGACGGATCTTCCGTGACCGCGAAGCGGTTCCCGAGTTTCAGCCGAAGTCCGGGGAAACCTTGCTGGATGTCTTGCCCGCCGGCAACTGGGGCCAGCAACGCGGATTCGTCCAAGTGCATACCGAACCGGGCCGTGTTCACACCGAAAGTGAGTGGACCTACGCCGCGGTGGACATCGGCGTATCGCTCGTCGATGTCGAGTTTGTCGAGATCTCCGATCTGGAAGTCTGGGGCTTCCGTATCGACGGCGTCAATGCCGACGGTCACTCCCGCGAAATCCAGCTGACGAACGTCATCGTGCATGACAACGGCCGAGCCGGAGTCGCCGCCGGGTGCAGCGCCAAGATGGCCCTCGAAGCATGCCAGATCCGCGACAACGGCCGGCACTCGCTGCTCGTGACCGAGGCCGCCGGAGTTCGTGCCGATGACACGACCGACTTCGGCGGGGTTGAGCCGACGGTCAATCAGCGCTGAAGGCTGTCATGTAAGGTGGCAGGGGCGCACCGCGTTCGCGGAAGCCCCTGAAATCGGCGCTCATCTTTCGGGGGCTTCCTGCGGTGCGCCCCCGCCACCCGGCCGGAGTTCGCGCCGATGACACGACCGACTTCGGCGGGGTTGAGCCGACGGTGCCTCAACGCTGAATGTCGCTCAGGGTGTCTCGGCGGCCGCGTTCACTTCGCGCAGGCTCATTCCTGAACGGATAAAGTACGCCAGACCGATCAGCGTGACGGGGATGTACTGCGCGAGGTGATAGTACACCGACGCCGCGAAGACCGCCGGTTGATTGTCGACAAACAGCTTCAGTACGGTCATGAAGCAGAGTTGAATCACGCCGAAATACCCCGGCGATGA
>DASRYX010000018.1:0-17467 GCA_035686985.1 Planctomycetaceae bacterium
TCCTGACCCAGGCTTACGAGTCGGGTAGCTGGGCGAACATGCCCGCTCCCGTGGCGATCCTCGGCTGTGGTGCCAGTTCGGTGTCGACCAGCGCCATCGTGTTGGCCGAGGACGGCGAAGGCCCGGTCAATCTCAGCGAAATTATTCTCCGGCAGACCTCGTATTTGGTCGCTCAAACCCGCCAAAGTGTTAAACGGCATCCGCGGTGTGCGCTGGGACCGGGGAAAGAATCCGCGCTACCGGAATGGCTGATCCGCTGTATCACCGCAACTGCCAACCAGTTACCGGGTGGAACTGCCGAACGGACCGCGGTCGCGGCGGGATTGCATCTGCTATATGACGACTTGGACGGCAGCCATTCCCTCGCACAAACCGCAGAAGGGCAAGGAAAGCATCGCAACGCGGACTACTGGCACGCGATCATGCACCGTCGCGAACCTGACTACGGCAATGCGAAATACTGGTTCCGTCGGGTGGGTGCGCACGTCCTCTTGGACAGGGTGCGGTCTCATTTCGATTTTGTCCGCGAACGTATTCCCAGCGCTCTGCTCGAACAGTGGGCCGATCGACTGGTCACCTCCGCAGGTTGGAACCCGCTGGCGTTTGTCGACGCCTGTGAAGCCGCCAGCGAAAACGACGCCGACCCCGAATTCCGGCGGGCGCTCGAAGAAATTCAGCACTACGAAATGGTCAGCCTGCTCGCCCAATCCTGCCGGGATGCGGGATTTGTCGCCCCTCAACGAGACCGCCAATAGTCGCTTCGCGCAATCCGATTGCGACCGCAACACATTCTCCGGAAAGCAGTTGCAGCAAAGCCACCTTGCCCGATCGCGGCCGCCGTGCTACACCGTATGTTGGCGTTCATGGCACGGCCAAAGGGAAAGCGGGCGGGATGAGAAAAGCAGTCTGGGTGACCGTTGCGGTCGTAATGGCACTGATCGCCGTCGGCGGGTTCTGGGCGGGTCATCTGACAGGCTTGTCGCGCGCCAGCGCAGTTCCCGTGGTCGATGCGCACGAAGGCCATGACCATGGCGGCGCAGAGGCTACGCGGCTGGAACTCAGCGAACAGGCCTGGAAGAACCTGGGCCTCAAAACGGGTGAAATCAATCGCCGCGAGTATTGGCGGACAATCACCATCCCCGCGGTCGTTTCGGAGCGCCCTGGCCATAGTGAGTACCACGTCGGTGCGACCGTGCACGGGGTCGTCTCACACATCCACGTCGCACCCGGCCAGACGGTAAACCCCGGCGACCCGCTGTTCGACGTGCAAACCACTGGCGAACTCATCGCCGGAATCCAGGCGAATCTGCTGAAAACACTGCAGGATCTGGACCTGACCAACATCGAGCTGAAACGCCTGGAACCGCTCATCGAGCGCGGCGACATTCCCGGCATCCGTGGCATCGAAAAGAACTACGAACTCAAGCGGCTCGAATCACAACGCCTCATTCAGATGCAGGAACTTCTCGTCCGCGGCTTCACCGCAGAGCAAGTCGCGCAGATCGCGGACACCCGCAAATTGATTCGGCAGTTCACGATCCACGTCCCCGGCGGGGCATCGCCGCCGCGCGAACCGGATGCGAGACGGAGCGACATGTCGAAGTCGTGGAGCGCGGTCGCCAGCCTGGTATCGCACGAAGAGCTGCCCCCCACATCGCCCCGCAGCTTCAGCATCGAAAAAATCGACGTCTTCCCCGGAAAGATGATTCAACCGGGCGATGATCTCTGCGAGCTGGCCGTCCACGATGAACTGGCGCTGACCGGCTTGGGATTTCAACGGGATTCTGAACTGATCGCCCAGGTGCTTGAGCATCAATGGCCAGTGTCGGCGGTCTTCGAAGCCAGTGAAAACAACGAACTGCTCCGCGAAGGCATGAAGATCCAGTACGCCGACAACATGGTGGACGCCGACACGCACCTGTTCAAGTTTTACATTCCCCTCGACAACGAGGTGGTGCGTGACATGGCCGGCCCGAACGGCGTGATGTATCGGTCATGGCGGTTCAAACCAGGGCAGCGGGCCCAGCTGCTCGTCCCCGTGGAACATTGGAACGACAAGTTTGTCCTGCCCACGGAAGCCGTGGTGAAGGAAGGCCTCGACGCCTTCGTGTTTCGCCAGAACGGCAAGCTGTTTGAGCGGGTCCCGGTGGTGATTGCCTACGAGGATGATCGCCACTCCGTTCTCGCCGAGGGAAGCCGGCTGTCGGCGGGCGATGTCATCGCGATGAACGACGCGTACCAGCTGAATCTCGCGCTGCGAAAAGCTGAAGGCGGCGGCGGTGACGCACACGCCCATCATGGCCACGAACACTGAGCCACTCTCCGGATTGCCCACTCGCGGTTGACCGGATGCCCCGTCCTGACCTATAAGCCGTCTTTCCAGGGAGGGACTGGTGCGCGCCGGTTGCGGCGTTGTCACCCGATCGAAGGGGGAAGGGATGACGCCGCCCGAGGCCGAACGCTTCGGTTTAAAGCTCACACGACCGCTGCTGGCGGTTGTCGCGGTGTCGTCGCTGCTCTTCTTCTTCGCCTTGGGCAGCAGCCGGACGCTGACCTATCACGAGGCGCTGCTCGCCGGGTCTGCCAAGCAAATGGTGGCGGACGGACGCTGGCTGGTACTGTATATCGGCGACATTCCGCGGCTCGAAAAACCGCCGTTGCCGCAATGGATCGTCGCCGCGTGGGCAATGTTGCTCGGTGAATTCACGGAAGGCACGGTGCGTGCCCCATTCGCGGTGTTCGGCGTGCTGGTCATCGTTCTGGAAATGCTGCTGATGACCCGCCTGTTCGATGCGCGCACCGGCTTGTGGTGTGGGCTGATTCAGGCCACCTGCGTTTATCAGATCACCTACGCGCGGCTGGCGGAATCGGACATCATCCTGCAGGCGCTCGTTCTCGCGGCCGTGTTACTGTTCGTGTGGCGCGAGTGGGGTGATGCCTCTTGGACTGCGCGCCAGCACTTCGCCGTTCGGCTCGGCTTCTGGACGCTGCTGGGTGTCATGAATCTATTGAAAGGCGTCGGTTTCGGGGCGATTCTGACAGTCCTGACTTGCGGCGGCTGGCTGATCCTGCGCGGTGACGCACGCGGACTCAAACGCTGGTGGTCGTGGACCGGAGCCGCGCTCGCTGCGGTCATCGGTCTCGCGTGGCCGTTGGCGGTCACGCTGTATGAGCCCGGCGGTTTGTCCGTGTGGAATGACCAGATTCTCGGCCGCGCCACCGGCTCGCTGGGCCGGTATCAGCCCATCTGGTATTACGCATTGCAGTGGCCTGTTCAATTGCTGCCGTGGACACCGTTCCTGTTTGTGAGCGCCGCCGCATCGTGGAAACGGGCGCGAACAGAGCCGCAGAGTGCCGACCGTCTGCTCTGGTGGTGGGCGCTGAGCCATCCGGCGCTGCTGACGTTGTCGTCGGGAAAGCACCATCATTATCTGATCTACGCGCTGCCGGCGTTAACCCCGCTCATGGTTCAAGGTCTATTTCAGACCGGGAACGCACTGGCCCGACGTCTGGCGGCGCTGCAGACACCTTCGGTGATGCGTCTCGCCGGTGCCTTTGCGTTTGCGGTCGTGATCATCGGCCATCTCACAGTGCAGGCGGTGGTGATGCCCCGGCGTGACCCCTCCGCAGCGGATACACAGTTCATTGCCGACGTCGAAAAGCAAGTGCCCGCCACGGAAACGCTCACGGCGCTCGGCGGACAGGATGTCGCCCGGCACGTCTTCTATCTGCATCGGCCGATCGAGGGATTCAGCCAGAGCGAGAAGCTCGTCCCGCTGCTGCACACCGCGTCCCCGGTGTTCGTGATTGCCCGGGGAACTTACGAAGACGAATTGCGCAAGCTCGGCGATGTTTCGGCGATCCTGCAGAGCCGCATGACCCGCCGCGAAACCTCGGCGAGTGACCGGTACACACTGTTCCGGCTGACGAAACGCGAAGGCCTCGCGGAGTCAGCCGAACGACATCTCGAATAGCGATTCCCACAACGGATCTGACATGAACGGCACTCTGAACCAGGAAGTCCCCACACGACTGTGGCGTGAGCGCGAATTCTGGATCGTTCTGCTGCTCGCCGTCGGCCTGTATGCCCCGCGGCTGACGACGCTGTCAATCCGCGGCGAAGAGTCTCGCCGGGCAATCATCGCGCGCGAAATGGTGCAGAGCGGCGATTGGGTCGTCCCTCGGCAACAAGGCGCTGTGCGACTCAGCCGTCCGCCGTTGCAGAACTGGTTAATCGCCGGATTAAGCGTGGCGTTCGGTGAGATGAACCTGGCCGCGGTCCGGTTGCCAGGACTGATCTCCACGATCCTCACCGTCGGCCTGATCTACTGGTATGCCCGCCGCCGGCTCGATCGCACGGCGTCACTCGTGTCAGCGGTGGCGTATGCCAGCGTGCTGCAAGTTCTGGAGCAGGGTCGCACCGGTGAAACGGAACCGATCTTTACGTTTCTGGTCGCGGCGTCGCTGCTGTTGTGGCATGGTTGCTGGATGGAATCACAACCCCGGACGGCGTGGTTACTCGGCGGCCTGTTCGGTGGCCTGGCCATGCTCACGAAGGGGTTGCAGGCACCGTTGTACTTTTTCGGTTCGATCTGGGCTTACCTTGTGCTGACCCGACAATGGCGGGCGCTGTTCACACCGGCGCATGCCATCGGCGTGATGATGTTTGCCGGCGTCGTGGGTCTCTGGCAGGCGGCGTTCGTGGCGCAGATGGGTCTCGCCAACGGCTGGATGATCTACTTCTGGAACGTCCAGAACCGCTTTCACGATCCGCGTGTGATCACAATTCTCGAGCACATCGCAACGTTTCCGATCATCATCGTCGTCGCGTGTCTGGCCCCGTGGTCGTGGTTGCTCCTCGGATATGCCGATCGCACGGTGCGACAGGCGCTGGGTCAGCGCCGTGACGTTGTGATGTTCCTTGCCATCAGCATCCTGGTGTGCTTTCCGACCGTCTGGCTGCCGCCGGCGGCGCGACCGCGGTACTTCATGCCGCTGTTCCCCTGCTTTGCGGTGCTGATTGGTATCGTGCTGCAATGCCTGCTCGAACAGCGAGCCCAACAAACGTCGCGGTTGTGGAGCCGCTTCGTGTGGGGATCGGCCGTGGCGATGGTCGCCGCGGCGGCCATCGTACCGATTCTGAGTTTGACGTTACCGCAGACAGAGTTGTTTCCGCCGATTGATCAAGCGGTGATGTTTGCTCTCGTCGCTCTGACAGCGGCGGCCCTGGTGTGGCGAATCGGCGACTCCCTCTCCGACTTCGCGGTCCGCCGGGTCAGCCTTGCAATCGCCGTGGTGCTAGGGGCGGCGTATGTCGGTCCCATCATCACCAGCCAGTATCAGCGCAGTGGAGACCTGCCCGTCACCGCCGCGATTGCCCGGGCACAGTTACCGCCGGATGCGAAACTTCAGAGCTTCGGCAACCTGCATCACGTGTTCCTCTATTACTTTGACCGCCCCGTAGCGCTGCTGCCCAAACTTGATTCCGACGCAGAAATCCCTGCAGAACTGGGTTACTTTCTGATCAATGGCGAAGGCCGTGAACGCCCGGAGTTACCCTTCGCGTGGGATCAAATCGCCGTCGTGTCGATCGACCGCACGAAGCGCGACGTGCCGAAAGAGACCGTCATCATCGGTCGCCGGGTGGCAAATCCGCCCGGCGATTTACTGAGCACGCTCGACCCGGACGCCACCGAACGGCGATAATACGGTTCACTCAACGCCTGCCTTCTTTGCCCACGGAAAGTGATCATGTCCGCGCGTCCGTTCATTCGTTTGCATCCGGAAGACAACCTCGCTGTCGCCGCACGCAGCGTCCCGGCCGGGGTGGCGATCGGCGTCGAAGATGCTGCCGTCTTGAAGACCGCCGAAACGATTGAGATGGGCCACAAGGTCGCGCTGCGATCGATCGAGCAGGGACAGCCGATCCGCAAGTTCGGGCAGACGATCGGCTATGCGAAGCAACCGATTCCCGCCGGCGGATGGATTCATACGCATAATGTCGAAGCCGGCACGTTGAGCCTCGATTACGCCTTCTGCAGCGAGATCCCACCCGAGCCCACGCCGATCAACGGCCGCACGTTCCAGGGATATCGCCGGGCCGATGGTCGCGCCGCCACGCGCAACTACATCGGTATCGTCAGCACGGTGAACTGCTCGGCGCATACATCCAAGATTGTCGCACAGAAGTTTGATCAAAGTATTCTCGAAGCATTTCCGAACATTGACGGCGTGGTCCCCCTGATCCACAAGGGCGGCTGCGCGATGCAATACGGCGGAACCGATCATCGTCAGCTGACGCGCACGCTCGCCGGATTCGCGCGGCATGCGAACATCGGTGCTTACATCGTGATTGGGCTCGGTTGCGAAACGGCCCAAGCCTCGTTCCTGATGGAGCAGGGCGGCCTCGTGCAGCTCAACGCTCCGAAAGACGTCTTCGGCAATACGCCGCTTGTAATGAATATTCAGGAACAGGGCGGCGTTGCCAAAACCGTCGCGCGCGCGACGGCGATGATCCGTGAAATGCTGCCCGAAGCGAACAAAGTTCAGCGTGTGCCGATTCCAGTTTCCGAAATCACACTGGGCGTTGAATGCGGCGGCAGCGATGGCAACAGCGGCACCACGGCCAATCCCGCGCTCGGGTATTGCAGCGATCTGCTCGTCGCGGCCGGTGGCACATCGGTGCTGTCCGAAACCCCGGAGATCTACGGCGGTGAGCATCTTCTCACCCGCCGGGCGATTAATCGCCAAGTCGCCGACAAGCTTCTCGAACGCATTCAGTGGTGGATCGATTACACGGCCAAGTTCGGCGAACGGATCGACATCAATCCTTCCGTCGGCAACAAGAAGGGCGGCCTGACGACCATCTACGAAAAGTCACTCGGCGCGATCGCCAAAGGGGGCACCACAGCGCTGCGAGCCGTGTATGAGTACGCGGAAGAGATCAAGGAAAAGGGTTTCGTGGTGATGGACACCCCGGGGTATGACCCGGCCTCGGTGACCGGGATTGTTGCCGGCGGTTGCAACGTTGTTGTGTTTACCACCGGCCGCGGCAGCGTCTTCGGGTGCAAGCCCGTGCCGACAATCAAGCTCGCCACCAACACGCCGATGTACAACCGCATGATCGACGACATGGATCTCAACGCGGGAACCATCCTCGACGGTGCCACCATCGAGCAAGTCGGCCACGAGATTTTCGAAGAAGTCATCGCCGTCGCCAGCGGCAAGAAAACCAAAAGCGAAGCGCAAGGCATCGGCGACGAAGAGTTCCATCCGTGGACCTGGGGTCCCGTGACCTGATTTCGTGAGCGGATCGACGCTAGCCGCCGGTGTCTTTATGTGCTGATGAAGTCCCGTAGGGTGCGTCGGGACGCACCACCGATCAACTACGCACGTTGCAACGCACCCTACAAGATTTCACGAATCACGCGGCCGGCAACATCCGTCAGACGGAAGTCGCGGCCGTGATGGCGATAGGTAAGCCGTTCGTGATCGAGGCCGAGTTGCCACAACAGCGTGGCGTGCAGGTCGGGAATGCTGACGCGGTTCTCGATGCCGCGGAAACCGAGCTCATCGGTCTGCCCGAACGTCACGCCGCCGCGAATGCCGCCGCCGGCCAACCACGTGGTGAACGCATGCGGATTGTGATCGCGTCCGCTGCCGCCGCGTTGCACGATCGGCAACCGTCCGAATTCACCATTGCAGATCACTAACGTGGAATCGAGCAATCCGCGCTGCTTCAAATCGGCGAGCAAGCCCGCGATGGGACGATCGGTCTCACCGGCAAAGCGGCGGTGATTGACCTCGATGTTCTGATGACCGTCCCAGCTTTGCTCGTTCTCGGTGCCGCCACTGTAGATCTGGATACAACGCACGCCCTGTTCCACTAATCGCCGGGCGATCAGGCACTGTCGACCAAACGGAGCACAGCGCTCATCATTCAAACCGTACAACGCCTGCGTCGCTGCAGTTTCGGTCGCGAGATCGCTCACCTCAGGAAGAGCAGACTGCATCCGCATGGCGAGCTCAAACGTCGCCAATCGCTCCGTCATCCGGTCCTGAAAGCCTGAGTGGACGGCGTACTCGCGATTCAAATCAGCGAGCAGATCGACCTTGTCACGATGGTTCACGCCCACCGTTTCATGCGGCGATTGTAGAAACGGCATGAGCGGACCGTCGTTCGATATCACCGTGCCTTGAGCAGAGGCAGGCAAGAACCCCGCCGTCCAGTTCTGGCCGTGTCCCTTGGGCAATCCGCGTTTCCACGGATCGGTCATCACGACGAAACTTGGCAGGTTGTGATTCAGATCGCCGAGTCCGTACGTCGCCCAGGCTCCGAAGCAGGGGAGACCTTGCCGCGTGAAACCGCTGTTCATCTGAAATAAGGCAGGCGAGTGATTGTTCGACTCCGCCCAGCACGCGGGGAGAAACGCCATCTCATCGACATGCTGCGCGAGGCACGGAAACAGTTCGGACGCCCAGTGCCCGCATTCGCCGTATTTTCGGAAGGAGAATGGCGAACGCATCACCGGCCCGATCGCCGCTGGGAAGAAACCGGTGGTGGGATCGAGTCCCGCCAGTTCCTGACCATCACGCCGCGCGAGCTCAGGCTTGTAGTCCCACGTGTCGATCTGACTCGGCCCACCGTTCATAAAGAGCCAGATCACGGACGTCGCCCGCGGCGGATGGTGCGTTCGTGTCGAAGCAATGGGCTCTCCTGCGGGCGATGTCGAGTCCTTCGTCAACATCCCGGCCAGCGCTAACGCGCCGAACCCGTTCCCCGCCTGACGCAACCAGGTGCGACGGGACAACCCTGCAGGCGGAAGCACGGGAAGCGACATTCGACGCTCAATCCAGAAACACGAATTCATCAAGGCACATCATCGTCTGACAGAGATCGACCCAGCCGTCGGGACCCCGGTGATCTTCAAGGAATCGCATCACGCGCGAACGCTCGATTGGTGTGGGCGAACGTTGAAGCACATGCTGAAAGAGGGTGTTGATGGCATCCGGTTCCGCTTTATACAACGCAGCGAGCCGTTCTGCAGCGGTTCGCGTCGTTGTCCCATTCAGCAATGCGAGCGCCTGTCGCGAAGATGTGGTGCGTGCCCGGCTACCGACAACGCGGCAGCCATCCGGACCATCAAACCCCGCTAACCACGCTTCGGGGGCGCTGCGCTTGACACAGGTAAACACACTGCGACGACGATGGTCCGGCTCGCGCTCGGACGGGCCGTCTAGACGATCGTCGAGTTCGCCGGAGACGAAGAGCTGCGCATCGCGAAGGACCTCCGCATCGCGACGGCGTGGTGACCACCGCCACAACGTGCGGTTTTCCGGATCGCGCTGTTGCCCCTCGGCTGTGGGAAAGGAGGATCGCTGAAAGGCCGCGCTCGTCACCAGCATGCGTTGAATCGGCTTGAGACGCCATTCCTGTCGGATTAGTTCGGCGGCGAGCCAGTCGAGCAGTTCCGGATGCGAGGGCCGTTCGCCGCGGGAGCCAAAGTCATCCGGCGTCGCGACAAGGCCGGTACCGAAATGGTGTTGCCATAACCGATTAACGACCACCCGGGCGAGCAGGGCACCCGCTCCATGGTCTACATCGGTCAGCCAGCGAGCTAATCCCGCCCGATCTTGACGTGATTCATCGTCGGTCGGAAACAACTGCAACACCGCAGGAACGGCGACACCGACTGGGCGCGCAGAATCGCCGCGTTGCAGATAGTTCGTTTCCGGCAGGAATTCTTCCTTTGCCTGAGTATGCAGACGGATTGCGGGATGACCTTCCGTCGCCACGAGCACGCTGCTCATCCGTGGCTGCGGCGCAGTTGTGGCATGCTCTTGCCGCAACGCGTCAAGCCGTCGCCATTCTGCATCCCGTGGCCCGAACCAGCGCGCGAGAGCCAGCCACTCCGTGTCATTGAGCGTCGAGGGCTCCTTCTCAAGAGCCCGTGCGACGGCTTCAGAAATCGGCGCAGTGTCAATCTCGATAGCCGGATCTGGTGCCGAAGTGATGGCGACGCGCAAACGTCCTGCCGTCGCGTGGGGACGAGTCGCGAAGTCGAGCAACACCCGCAACTGCTCGCCCGGTTGCAGTTTCACCGGTTCGGCGAGATGCAGAACGATGGCATGGTTACGGCCCAGTTGCGGATCGATTCCCCACGCTGTTTCGGCATTGTCGTCGAGAACTCCCGCAACGCCGGCGTCCACTTGTTCAAAGGTCGCGTGCGCTTTCGCCAGCGGAACTTGCACGAGTGCCGCTTCGCGGCGGTCGCGCAACAACGTCACACCGCTGAGCAGAAATGTTCCGTCCGGCGCACGTCCCGGTCCGCCGTGGGTCATCTTTGAATCGGTGAGCATTTCCACGCGCACCGCTGTGACGCGTTCGCACGATCGCAACGTGATTTCGTAACGATCTTTGTCGCGCGACGGTGACTCAATCGTCCAAGAGCCATCGCCGTTCGCCGTCCATTTCGGCTCGCCTTGCGACGTGACAGTCACGTCTTCTGGTAAGTGCCAGGTGGTCCGCCATTCCTCGGGTGTCGCCCTTTGAAGCCATTCACGATAGGCGGACCGCAAGCCGTGGGATTCGTACTTCACTACGTCGGAATTGAGCCGTGCGTGCTCTTTTAGAAACGATGCGTGTGCCCGGCGGTAGCCTTCAGGATCGAAGTCCAGCGGCACATCGCTGCGGACGGTCTTAGTGAAAAACGCGGCGAGACGGTAAAAGTCGCCCTGCGGGATCGGGTCATATGGATGGTCGTGGCAGCGAGCACAATCGACGTTCAGGCCGAGGAAGGCGAGCCCGATGGTCGACACCATATCATCGAGTTCATCGTAGCGCTGGCGTTCCACTTCACGACGGGTGATCTGCGTGCTGTGCGGTCCGGCGGCGAGAAATCCCGTCGCCATCCATGCGAAGCGATTGTCCGGTGCGAGCCGGTCGCCGGCGATCTGCCAGCGTGCGAACTCGTCAAACGGCTGATCGCTGTTGAACGACTGGATCACGAAATCACGATAGTGGTACGCCGTTGGTCGATCGTAATCGTGTTCATATCCGTGGCTCTCCGCGAAGCGGGCGACATCCAGCCAATGCCGCCCCCAGCGTACACCGTAATGCGGACTTGCCAGCAGACGATCCACACAGCGGTCGATGGCATTCGGTGACGAATCCGCAACGAAGGCATCAATGTCCTGAAGAGCAGGCGGCAAACCGATCAGTGTGTCGGATAAGCGCTGGAGAAGACGCCGCCGGTCGACAAGCAGATTGGCGGTGACACCAACTTGCCGCTGACCCGCTGCAAGAAAGCGGTCAATCGGATGGTGGAGATCGGCATGACCGGCAGCGGGAACGGTCACGGACTTCAATGGCCGGAAAGCCCAGTGGTCCCGCTGGGACGCCGCAATTCGACGGTCAACCCAGCTCGTCACCCTCTCTTCGGCAATGACCGATCCGGTCCAAACGAGAACGAAAACGCATCCGATCCATCGCTCAGAACACATACCGCATGATCTCAAGGCGGAAGAAGCGGCTGTATGCGCACTTCACCATCTTCCAGATTATCGGCAACGATGACGCCGGGCTATGGCGCCGAGGCTTCCTGCGCTGCGGCACCGACTGCGTCGGTCCGAAAGCGATAGCCAACGCCGCGGACGGTCTCCACCATCTCGGCACGCTGGTCGAGCTTCTGCCGCAACGACCGGATATGCACATCGATGGTGCGTTCCAAGGCGTTCGCATCTTCGCCGCGGCAGCGGTCCATCAATTCGTTGCGACCGAACGGCCGCCCCGGCTGTCGGGCCAGCGTCCAGAGCAGGCGGAATTCCGTCGGCGTGAGATGCAGGTCCTGTCCGTCCGCGCGGGCTGAATGATTCACACGGTCGATTTCGATCCCGCCGGCGCTGATCACATCCCGCGCCTGTTCCGTCGCGGATTCACGACGCAGCAGCGCCTTGATGCGGTGAATCAGCGGCTTGATCTTGAACGGCTTGGTCACATAATCATCGGCCCCCATGTTGAAGCCGACGATTTCGTCGACTTCTTCACTGCGGGCCGTCAGCATCAGGATGCGGATGTTCTGCGTCTTCGGATCACTGCGCAGGATGCGACAAACCTCGAAGCCTTCAATGATCGGCAGCATCAGATCCAACACAACCAGATCAGGGTTGTGCGCTTGCGCCTTGCGAACGCCGTCCTGACCATCCGAGGCGGTCAGGACTTCGAAGCCCTCTTTCTCGAGGTTGTACTGCAGCACCTCGACCAGTGAGCGCTCATCTTCGACGATCAGCACGCGTGATTTGGACATCTTGGACCAGATAGAGAGACAGCGCGATCCTGGCCGGGAACCATTCCCGGAGAATCAACGCGTTCAGAACAGTTTCTGCGGTCGACGGTCAGGCGACTTCGGGCGAGGAATCAGGCCGGCCGCCGCGTGTGTCCACACGGTTGCGGTGGCGGATGATTTCTCCCTGCACCAGATACACCACGTCTTCGGCAATATTCGTGGCATGATCGGCGACGCGTTCAATCTGCCGCGACGCCGAAAACAAATGGATCGCCGGCTCGATCAGATCGGGCCGGTTTTTCATTAATGAGGTCAGCTCGGCGATGATTTCACGATTGAGCTGATCCACGGATTCATCGAGCAGGCAGACCCGCCGGGCCAGCCGGACATCCAGCTGCACATAGGCGTCAATGCTGTGATGCAGCATGTCGAGCGCCTGCCGGGACATTTCCTTGAGATTCTCAGGAACAGCGATTTCCGGCGTGCTGATAATGCCCATTGCGCGCTCGGCAATACTTGCGCCCAGATCAGCGACGCGCTCCAGCTCCGCGCTGATCTTCATGACGGTGGTGATCCGGCGGAGGTCAATGGCCACCGGCTGATGCAGCGCGAGCAGCTTCAGACACTCTTCTTCGATTTCGACGTCGAGCGCATCGATCTCATCGTCCTGGGCCACGATTTCACGCGAACGGGTGTAATCGGGGTGGTGCAGGGCGTCGACCGCTGAATGGATCATGTCTTCCACGCGGCTGCACATCGTCAGCAGCAGCCGATGCAGTGAGTCGAGGTCGCGGATCAGGTGAATCGACATGGGCGTTCCTTCCCTGGCGGGAATACGACAACCAGCTTCGCATCCGGACCGACGGCTCAGCCGAAGCGCCCGGTGATGTAGTCTTCGGTCTCTTTTTCTTTCGGCGTCGTGAAGAGCTGTTTGGTGCTCCCGACTTCCACCAGACGACCCTGGCAGAAGAACGCCGTGTGTTCGCTCACGCGGGCTGCCTGCTGCATGTTGTGCGTCACGATGACGATGGTGTAGTTCTGCTTGAGCTCGAAAATTAGATCTTCAATGCGGGCCGTGGAACCGGGGTCGAGCGCGGATGCGGGTTCGTCCATCAGCAGGACATCGGGATTCGTGGCGAGAGCCCGCGCGATACACAGACGCTGCTGCTGTCCGCCGGAGAGCGCGAGCGCCGAATCTTTCAGGCGGTCTTTGACTTCATTCCACAAGGCGGCCTGCTTCAGGCACTGTTCCACCAGGGGCGTGAGGATCGCCATGTTCCGCACACCGGCAATGCGCGGGCCGAAGGCGATGTTGTCAAAAATCGATTTCGGGAATGGCGTCGACTTCTGGAAGACCATCCCGACGCGCTTGCGGAGCTCGACAACATCGACGTCACGGGCATAGATATCTTCACCGTCGAGCAGCACTTCGCCGGTGACACGAGTCCCTTCGATGATGTCGTTCATCCGGTTGAGCGAACGCAGGTAGGTGCTTTTGCCGCAACCGGACGGTCCAATCAGAGCGGTGACCGATCGTTCGTTAATTTTGAGATTGATGTTCTGCAGCGCCTGGTGCGTGCCGTAGAAGAAGGCCAGATTCGTGGTCTGAATCTTCACCTTGCGGTGGGCGTTATCAGGCGACGCCTGTGCCGCAGCGCCGAGCACCGGCGGTGGCAGATTCGGCGAGGTTGCAGCGGATCGAGCGGTGGACATGGTCATCGCCACGAGGGTCACCAGCGAATCTTACGTTGGAAATGTTGCCGAATTAAGATCGCCGTTCCGTTCATCAACACCAGGATGACAAGCAGCACCACAATTCCCGCCGCAGAAACATGCAGCTGGAAATCGCGGGTCTGCTCGTTCACCCAATTGTAAATCTGCAGGGGCATCGCCGTGAACTGATCGAACGGCACGTTGAGCAGCCGCTCGGGATGCTGCGCGACATCGCTGGCGGAGTTCAATCGTCCCGGTGCGAACGTGATGAAGGTGGCGGCCCCCAACACCGCGAGCGGTGCGGTCTCACCCAACGCGCGGGATAACGCGAGAATCACGCCGGTAAGAATCCCCGGCATCGCCGCCGGCAGGACCTGTCGTGAAATCGTCTGCCACTTGGTCGCCCCGAGTGCCAGCGCGGCGTGCCGCAATGATGCAGGCACCGATCTCAAGGCTTCCTGGGACGCAATGATCACCACCGGCAAGCAGAGCAGCGACAAAGTCATCGCTCCCGCCAGCACCGACCGGCCGAACGGCAGCGGAATCCGCCAGTCCGTAAAGCCGAGACTGAGAACAATCTTCGACTGCGGCATCCCGAACATCCGCACAAACGCGGTGAAGCCGAGGATCCCGAACACGATCGACGGCACCCCGGCGAGGTTCGAGATATTGAGCTGAATGAACCGCGTGAAGCGACTCGGCCGCGCGTACTCTTCAAGGTAAATCGCCGCCCCGATCCCGATTGGCACACACATGACCGCGGTGAACGTCAGCAGCCAGAAGCTGCCGAGAATCCCCGGCAGCATACCCGCCATTTCGGGCCGATAAGAATCAAACCGCGTGAGAAAGCCCCACGTCAGTCGCGGCCACGCTTGCCACACGATCGCAACGATAATCACGGCGAGGAACAGCAAGCTGGCCCACGTCGCCAGCCGGCAGACGGCCGCGAACAGCCATACGGTCCGGTGCCGCCACGCCAGCTTCGCCGCGAAAAGTTCCTGCGACTGGCTCACTGATACGCCTCCCGATACCGTCGCAGAATCAACTGCGAGATATAGTTCATCGTGAGGGTGATCAGGAAGAGCATCAACGCGACGGCGTAGAGGCTCTGGTATTCGATCGAACCGACGGGCGTATCGCCCTTCATCATGTTGACGATGAAGGTGGTCATCGTCTGAATTTCGAGCAACGGATTGAGCGTCAGCCGGGGCCGATTGCCACTGGCGATCGCAAAGGCCATCGTTTCCCCGATCGCGCGGGACAGCGCCAGCAGAAACGCCGCGATGATTCCCGACAGAGCGGAAGGGACGATAATCTTCGCGGAAACATCGTACTTGGTCGCCCCGAGGGCATATCCGGCTTCGCGCAAGCTCTTCGGCACCGCCCGCAGCACATCTTCACTAAGGGACGCCACCATCGGCATGATCATGATGCCGACAACGATCCCGCCGCTGAGCGCGTTGTAACCGTTGACCGTCAGGCCCAGCCATCCCATTAGCACGGGACGCAGGAGCACCGGGGTGACGAAGAACAAGGCGAAGCAGCCGTAGACAATCGACGGAATCCCCGCGAGCAGTTCCAGGGTCGGTTTGAGTATTGCGCGGGCGCGGGGCGAGGCATACTCGCTGAGATAGACCGCGCTCGCGAGTCCCATTGGCAGACCGATCAGTCCCGCCGTGACGGTGGTCAGCAGCGTGCCACAGATCAGCGGTAACACACCAAAGTGCTTGTTGCCTTCATATTGCGGCGTCCACTGTGTCGACGTGAAAAACTCGACAACGGACACCTTCCCGAAGAATGGGACGTGTCCGGGCAACCACAGGACGGACTCGTACAGCAGCACGTAGATGATGGACGCCGTGGTGAAGACCGAGACCAGAGCGCACCCGAAGAGTAAACCACGGATCAGCCGCTCGTAGGCACTGTTCCAGGTAAAGCGGGCCTTCAACGACGAGGCGCGCGGCACCGGGACCTCGTGACGAGGCGGAGCAGGGGGCGGGGTTGTCGTCGCGGCACTCATGCCCGATTCCGAATCCGGCGCTGTCTGACCTACTTCAACGCGTCCGTCAGTCTGGCCTGCATCTCCGTCAGCACGTCGGGCTTCATCAGCAGGAACTTGCGCTCGGTGACCATCTTTTGCCCGGCATCGCTCAGATAGAACTGCAGATACTCGGCGACTTCCTTCCGCTGCAACGCCTTCTTATTGACATAGATAAACAGCGGGCGAGTCAGCGGGGTGTAGGTTCCATTGTCGACCGTTTCCGGGCTCGGGGCGACGCATTCTGCATCATCATTAGCCTTGATGGACACGGCTTTCACCCGGTCTGTGTTTTCCGCGTAGTAACCGTAGCCGAAGTAGCCGAGCGCGTACTTCTCGTCGGCCACACCCTGAACCAGAAAATTGTCATTCTCATTACCGGTGTAGTCCGTTCGACTCTGCTTCGCCTTGCCAACAATGGCTTCGGTGAAGTAGTCAAACGTTCCTGATTCAGTGCCGGCACCGTAGAGCTCGATCTTGTGATCGGGCCAGCTTGGATCGAGCTCACTCCACTTGCTGACTTTGCTTCCAGGTTCCCATAACTTCTTGAGCTGGGCGACGGACATGCACGGGGACCAGTCATTGGCCGGATGCACAGCCACGGTCAGAGCATCGACCGCAATCTGCAGTTCGAGGTATTCCACACCAGCTTTGGCACAGGCTTCCTTTTCCAGATCCATGATCGGCCGGGAAGCGTCGCAGATTTCGATAGTGCCCAGTGCCAGGTTTTTGAATCCGCTGCCCGTTCCCTGATAGCCGACCGTGATATCGATCCCCGGATGGGATTCCCGGAAGGCTTCGGCGACGGCTTGCGAGATCGGATAAACCGTGCTGGAGCCCTCGATGGTGATCGGAGCCGTCTGACCGGCCGGCGTCGTTGTTCCGGCAGCCGGGCCATCCTTCGGCGCATCGCCCGGTTTCGTCTCGGATTCGAAACGGCAACCGACACA
Organism: Planctomycetaceae bacterium; assembly: GCA_035686985.1. GTDB lineage: Bacteria > Planctomycetota > Planctomycetia > Planctomycetales > Planctomycetaceae > DSVQ01. Next base: position 16,986 of record DASRYX010000018.1, read on the forward strand.
TCCCGCTAAGAACAGCGCGCAGGCCGCGAGCGGAAACCACCGTGTTGCGATCATCTTGAAGTTGCTCATTCGGGAAGAAACGTCGGAGTCCCCTCGGGGAACTCCTGATCAACTGCGGGCACGGTATCGCAGAATTGTTAAGATTGCGACGGAGCGATTGTTAAGATTGCGTGAATTTCCACACGGATTAACCATCGCAACTCTTTGCGTCGTCTGAAGAAACGCAAAAAGTGTCCTTTCGGATCATCTGCGATTTCCCGTTCCTGGGAGACGGCGCAGTGGTTCAACCCACGTCGACGACCACCTTCCCGAATACGTCTTTCGCGAGATGGTTGAAGGCGTCCCCCACCTGAGCCAGCGGATAGCGGGCGGCAATCACGGGTTCCGCGTGATGCGTCTGCAGCAGGTCGACGACCGTTCGCCAGTTGCGTTGTGCCGTTTCGGGTGATTCGGTTGTGAGCAGGACGCCGTGCAGGCTGCAG